>JALWKJ010000077.1 GCA_027081495.1 Campylobacterales bacterium
TCTTTAAGCAGATAAAAATCTTTATATCTTTGTTTCTCATTTGAATATACATAAAATCTACCTTGAAAATCAACAAAATATTTACCTTTTCCGGCATACTCTTCGCCTATCAAAACGCGAAAATGCATTGTAAAATCGTCATGCAGTTCAAGTGCGATAAGAGCTATATTTTCTTTATGATCTTTATTTATATAAAGAGCATAAATCGTTCTGTCGATCAACATATCGTTTGTAAAAAGAAGGTTTCTTTGTTTTTTGGGTGCTTTTATCGTTTGTTTTGTATCGATATTTTGCGATAAGGCAAAATCTATTACCGTTTTGACTTTTGAAGGATCATGTTTTTTTATGTATGCGTCTTTAAACAATCTTTTATATTTTGGCAAAATTTTCAACGCATCGCTTTTCTTTTCGCTCAAAAGAGCATAGAGTATATAATAATCGTCGTCAAGAATTATTCGAGAATACTTCTTAAGCCCTCCGGTGAGTTTATCCGCTTCATTCTTTACAAATTCAAACCCTTCAAGATTGTAATGACCTGTCGCCAAAACAATCGTATAATATTTTTTCGCCTCCAATGAGCTAGCCGATGCGAAAAACAAAACTATAATAAAAAAAATTTTTAAATATTTCATATAAAAAAGACTGCCTTGAGTAAATAAACATTATAAAGATATTATACTATATTTATTTTATAAGTTTTATTGATTTTTTAAGAGAATCGAAAAAGTATCGAATCTCCTCGGGCGTATGAATGTAGTGTAACCCTATTCTTATCCAACCGGGCTTGGATAAGAATCTTTGATTCTCCTCAAGACCGAGCAGATCATGACCGTAAGGTCCCGCGCAACTACACCCCGGTCTTGTCTGAATATCGTACTCGTCTGAGAGAATTTGAGCAAGTCTATACGGATCTACCCCTTTAATGTTAAAAGAGAAAATCGCCAGTTTTTTGTGATTTTGAGAGCAATAAAGCTCTATATCCTCTATTTTCCCGGATTCTTCTTTAAAAACGGCTTTTAACTCCTCCTCTTTTGACTTTATAAAATCGATCCCTATCTCGTTTCTAAGCTCATAAGCCAAAGAGGCTTTTACAAACTGCAATATTCCGGGAGTTCCCGCATCTTCGATACTTTCGATATCTTCTTTAAAAGTATGCGAATATCTTGAAACATAAGAAACTGTTCCGCCCCCCGCGAATGTCGGAATTTCATGACATTCGCAAAGTGTTTTTCTAATCACGAGCAATCCGCAGCTTCCGGGCCCTCCGATTAATTTATGGGGAGAGAGAAACATCGCGTCATAAAACGATGAATCGATATTCATATACGCGGACGAGGCGGCGGCGTCAAAACAGACGGTAGCGTCATACTTTTTCAACAGCGTATAAATCTCTTTGACGGGATTTAATATACCGGTTACATTTGAAGCCACGGCAAAACTTCCAAAAATCTCACGCCCCCGGTTTTCATCCAAAATCTTTTTCAGATACTCCATATCTATCGTTTCAGAAGAGTTTAAAGGGACTCTTTTAACTTCACAAAGAGCTTCCCTAAAACTTACCTCGTTTGAATGATGCTCAAAAGGTCCCACTATCACAAGCGGCAATTTCTCTTTTTTTGGATCTATTTTATAGCGTTTTTTTGTAGCCGGAGGAATATAAAGTCCCATGAGTTCTTGAAATTTCTTAATCGCTCCGGTAGCCCCCGTTCCGCATGGAATGATATAAAAATCATCTCCTATTTCAAGAGTTTTTTTTAAAGAGTCTCTCGCCCTATTGTACTCAAGCGTTGTTCGCGTCGCATTATATCCGACTTCGGAGTGCGTGTTCGCATAAGTCTTTAAAAGAGATAAAATCTTTTTTTCAATAGGCATATACCCAAGTCCCGAAGCCGTAAAATCAAAATATAAAGTACCCTTTTTAAGGATAATATTTTCTCTTATTTTATCAATCATCATACAAACCGGCGCTAAGATATCTCTCACCGGTATCGCATAGTACTGTTACTATCGTTTTACCTTTATTCTCTTCTCTCATAGCCACTTCATTTGCTACAAAAACATTTGCTCCCGAAGATATTCCCACTATCAAACCTTCATTTTTCGCCAAAGCCCTCGATGTCGCTACCGAATCTTCGTAACTTACCTGTATAACTTCATTATAAACTTTAGTATCTAGCACATCGGGGATAAATCCGGCGCCGATTCCTTGTATTTTGTGAGGTCCGGGCGCTCCGCCGGAAAGCACAGGCGACAGATCGGGCTCAACGGCTATGATTTCAATTTCGTGATTATACTCTTTTAATATCTCCCCAACGCCCGTAACCGTACCTCCCGTTCCAACCGCCGCTACAAATATATCTACTTTACCCTCAGTATCTCTCAAAATTTCTCGCGCGGTCGTCTCTTTGTGAATAGCGGGATTATCTTGATTCGCAAATTGTTGCGGAATAAAAGCGTTCTCATCCTCTTTCGCCAATTCAAATGCCTTTTCGACAGCGCCTTTCATACCTTTTTGAGGCTCTGTTAAAACCAAACTAGCTCCAAGAGCGCTTAAAAGCTTTCTTCGTTCAAGACTCATAGAGCTCGGCATAGTAAGAGTTAGTTTAAGACCGAGTCCCGCACAAACCATAGCCAGCGCGATTCCGGTATTTCCGCTGGTAGGCTCTATAATATGACTTTTTAGCGTAATATCCCCTCTTTTAAGAGCCTGCTTTATCATATTGTACCCTATTCTATCTTTTACGGAATGAGAAGGATTTAAAAATTCACATTTTCCAAGTACCGTCGCACCCGATATATTCGATATGGAGTTTAACTTCACAAGCGGCGTATTTCCGATAAGTTCCGTTACATTTTGAGCATAATTCATCTTCATCTCCTTATATGCTATAGCAGATATTATCCGCTACCTTTTGCTGATACTTTGATAGCTCTTCAAGAGAAATATCAAAAATCGACTCTAATTTCTTCGTACAATCATCATAAAAGAGCGTCAACGCCGGATTGTTGGTTGTTGATTCGACAATCAAAAGATCACCCTCTAACGCTTCAAAAATTTCTCTAACGGTTATGTCGTTTGCGCTTCTTGCAAGCAGATACCCCCCGTGAGCTCCTCTGGTACTGTTTACGATTCCGGCTTTTCTAAGCGTTCCCAAAAGCTGTTCAAGGTAGTTTTGAGGTATATCCGCATTTGCGGAAATCTCTTTTATCTGCACCGGTTTTTGGCTTTTTTGCTTATGAAGCTCAAACATCGCGGCAAGCCCGTACATACCTTTGGATGAAATTAGCGCCATATCATGATCCTAAAGCGTTTTTAAGATCGTTGATCAAATCTTTTGTACTCTCAAGACCTATGCTAAGCCGTATAAGTCCGAGCGTAATTCCGGATTCCAAAAGCTCTTTTTGCGGTACTTGCATATGCGTCGTACTTGCCGGATGAGTTATGATCGATTTTGAATCGCCGATATTTACGACGACGCTGAAAATTTTCGTACTGTTTAAGATCTCTTTTGCGGAGTCGAAATCATCAACCTCGAAACTTAAAAGTCCGCTGCACATTCCGTCTTTGAAATACTCTTGCGATTTTTTATAATAAGGATCACTTTTTAAACCCGGATAATTAACTTTTTTTACTTTTGGATGCGACTCTAAGAATTTGGCTACTTTCAAAGCGCTTTGACTATGTTGTTTTATACGAATAGCTAGAGTTTCCAGCCCTTGTATAAAAAGCCATGAATTAAACGGAGCCAAAGCCGCGCCTATATCTCTTAGCAAAGAGAGTCTCGCTCTTAGCGTAAAAATAGGAAAAGGCAAATCCGCATATACCAAACCGTGATAACTTTCATCGGGTTCGTTGAAATGCGGATATCTCTCGTTTTTAATCAATTTTTCGTTAAGACCGCTTCTTTCGACTATTAGTCCTCCTATGGCGAGTCCTTGACCGGTTATATATTTGCTCGCGCTATGTACGACGACATCGATACCTTTTGTAAGAGGATTGAATAGAATGGGAGTCGCAACCGTATTGTCACAGATAGTAACCACTCCTTTTTTATTTGCGATTTTGGCGATTTTTTCTACATTCGCAACCGCAATATTCGGATTTGAAAGAGATTCGAAAAATATTGCCTTAGTGTTGTCGTCGATAAGCTCTTCAAGGTCGTCGGCATTGTCGCTGTCAAAAAGTTTTGCGGTTATGCCGAATCTCTTTACGGTATGCGTTAAAAGAGTCGTCGCTCCGCCGTAAATCTTTTTAGCTACGATTATATTGTCTCCGGCTTCGGCAAGATTCGCTACCGCGTAAAAGATAGAGGACTGACCGCTTGAGACCGCAAGAGCCGCTTCGCCCTTTTCCAATGCGGCTATTCTATTTTCAAATATCTCGGTAGTAGGGTTATTAAGTCTCGTATAGATCGGACCCAGCTCTTTAAGAGCAAAGAGATTTGCGGCTCTTTGCGCCGTTTTAAAATCATATGCGGTCGTCTGATAAAGCGGAACCGCCATAGTTCCAAGTCCCTCTTGATTGTAACCGTAATGTAGTGCAAGTGTCTGTTTTGTCATAATTTAACGCCTTTTTATTTTGGATTTGAAGAATTATACATTAAAAAGGAGTTATTGTCAAGTATTCTTATCGGAATAATATGTTTTATCTACTTCCACACAAGATCGACTCGATCTTGTGTGGCGATAGCAGGCAAATACTATTTGACGAATTTTGAATTTTCTATAATAACGGAATATGAATAACCGTAACCGAAATCGATATTAGTCTTTAATGTTCCGGTAGCCGTGATTTCATCTCCGACTACGGCGCTATCGGTTGGCGATGTAAAAACAAGGTCATCCGTTCCTTTGCTTCCGGTACCGTCTTGAATATGTATCCAGTTTCTTCCCATAATATCCTCGGAAACCTTTACGACTTTTCCTTTTACGCTTACGGTAGAGTTGTTAAGATCGTCGGCTTGGGCGTAAATCTGCTCGACGCTAAAAATTTTGACGCCGTTTTGCACCGGAGCTTCTTTATTTGCCGCACTGTTTGACTCATTATACTCTTCGGCTATATTGACGATAGTAGGCTGGATAATTTTTTCCTCTTTTTGCGCGCTCTCTTTAGGCTCTAAATTCTCTTTGATTTTTTCTTTTTCTTCACTAGCCGGTTCTTCCTCTCTTTGGACTTTTTTCTCTTGCGTTTTCGTTGCGGGAGCTTTTGTAACAAGAGAACTTGCGAACATAACCTTGTCGAATGTTCGATTTAGAGTTTTACTCGTAAAGTTTTGCATCCACATCTGTTCACTGAAAGAGATTTCATCTCCAACCGCGACTTTTGCTAAAGGAGCCGCCATCCAATACTCTTTATCTCCCTCTTTTACTTTTACATATACATACGGCGGCGCCTGAAGTATCTCTACTGCTACAGCCGTATGAGGCGTTCCTTTGGGAGCCGAGGGAGGCATAGGATGAGGCATTTTGCTTTGGGTCTTTTGAGCTTCTTCTACCTTTGCGGCTTGATCGGCCGCATCTTTAGCTCCATGAGTATCGATTTCGCCTTTTTCGTATGTTTTGGCTTCAACGGCGGACTTTGTCGTCTCCTGTTTTATCTCTTTGACGGTTGTCGTACCTTTATCTTCACATCCGGATAATACAACAAGCGAAGCGATCAATAATAAACCTGTATGTTTTTTAGATATC
>JALWKJ010000078.1 GCA_027081495.1 Campylobacterales bacterium
GTATAAACAGGGTTGTTTACGATATAACTTCAAAACCCCCGGGAACCATAGAGTGGGAGTAGGCGGATGATCAAAAATTTTATTAAAATCTTTTTTACGCTCTCTTTGATGTTCGCATCTTCGCAGGGGGCGGGATCCAACGGAAGTTTTGAAAATTTTTACGAAAATAGACTTCAGACCTCTTTTGAAAAGTTAAAGCCCCTTCAAGATTATGCCAAAAAAAGACAAAGCGTATATATCGTATCGGGAATAATAGCGATTATCGTATTTGCCGTTTTTGTGAAGTATTTTAAGCTTTTTGGCGCCGTTGTATCTTTGTTGATGATAGCCGGAGGCGTATATTATCTAAAATTGACAAAACCGGTTATAGACCCTTATAAAAAAGCGTTCAATGAACAGATTCTCTCACAAATCGGTACATTTTGTTGCGGCTATAGATATATAGACAGTTTTATTTCGCAAGAGGATGTGATAAATTCAAATCTTTTTTCGCCGAAGATAAAAAACTATAGCGCGACTTCTCTTTTTGTCAAAGAGGGAGTGAGGTTTGGCTATGTAAAAATAGAGTTTTATACGAAAGAGGATGAATCGGTAGAAAAATTTGCCGATAATGTCTTTAGAGGTTTTGTTATTATCGTAAACAAAAAAAATAGCGCCGACGGCGTGCTTGTTAGCGAAATATTCAAAGAGAAAGTCGCCGATATCGATCCCGAATTTAACGCGTTTTTCTCTCCTTTGCCAAAAGGCGATAAGATAGGAGGTTTTGAAATCTACGGCAAGATAGACGGCGCTAAAATGAATCGCTATCATATGTTGGCGTATCAAGATGTGGCTTTGGCTTTTACAAAAGATAAAACATATATCTTTTATGCGCTTCGTACGAATCCTCTCGATGTTTCCGTATATAAAGATTTTTATCTAAAAGACGCTAAAGCTATAAAATCGGTTTTTGAGCGAATAGATTCGTTTGTCAAAATAGTAAAAAAATGAGCGATATCTTCGTTTTAAGTCAAAAAAAGTTCAAAGACGCTAAAAATCTCCCTCTTATACTCTTTGAATATTTTGATAAAAAAGTTGATCTTTCTCCTTATGAAGCTTTGATATTTACTTCCAAAAACGGTGTTTTAGCGCTAGATAAAATTACGCCTAGCTGGAAAGAGTATCCGATTTTTTCGATAGGTTCACAGACAAGTAAAACCGTTAGAGAATTAGGCGGCGAGGTGGTTTATGAAGCGAAAAATTCATATGGGGATACTTTCGCTCATGAGATAAAGCGGAGATTGAAAAACAAAAGAGTTCTTTTCGCGCGCGCCAAAGTCGTAACTTCGTCTTTAAATAGCATATTAAGAAATTCGGGTGTAAAACTTCATGAAGAGATCGTATATGAAACAAAATGCAACGAATGCGAAAAACTTAAAAAACCGCCTTTGAACTCTTATATAATCTTCTCCTCTCCTTCGACGATCTCCTGCTTTTTCAAATGTTTTGAATGGGATGAGAGTTATAGCGCCGTCGTCATAGGAGAAAAAACCGCATCTTTTTTACCTAAAAATATTTCATATATTCTTTCAAAAAAACAGACGATTTCTTCATGTATAGCTTTGGCGAAAGAAAATATTACTAAAAAGAAGGGAAAATAAACCTTTTTTAAAACTTTTAATCTTTTATTAATATAAATATCTATAAAATACGAAAGTTTAATATATTTAATAATATAAAGATTGGAGTTAAATAATTTTATGGAATCAACACAAAGCATATTTGTAAAGGCTCTTGAAAACGACAAATATACAGAAGCGACACAGCTATATCTCGCAAAATGGCAAAAAAGAAATATCGCCAGCGATAAAGAAGAAAATGTTTACAAAGGCTTTGTAAACGCAGCCGCTACATTCGATCTTATCATGAAAGGAAAATACAAAGCGGCAAAACGAGTTTGGAGAATCTACGAAAAATATAGACCGCTTATAAACGAAGATATGGAACATTACAAATATCTACAAAAAGCGGATAAAATACTACTTCGCCTTAAAAGAAAATACAAAAAAGTATTTGACACCGATAAGTATAAGTGATTTATATTTATCTCTGCGGGTTAGTAGGGTTGGTGACGCTATCGCTGATGCTGGAACGGGTAAGTTCCGATATTGCTCTATTGCAAAGCTGTAAAGATTGATGAGATACTAACAGATACTTCAAAATTTAAAGTCGAAACAATTATATCATACTCAAATATAAATAAAAAAGAGAGTTTAGTCGCACCTATTGCGTATCAGACATCAAATGGTGATTTTGTTTTCATACCTATCTATATAGCCGGATTAGATTCTAGTTTAAACTGGGAACCGCCTTCAGCCGGTGGAGAGTTTTACACTTCAAGCGGATTTAATCTAAAACACTTATAATTATACTTATATTATAACCGGGGGCGCAGATTACAATCTATATTAATAACGAATTAGAATCAAAAGTCAAACAGATGGCAAAAGCGCAAAATATTTCGATTAGCAAATTGATCTCTAAACTACTGGAGAAAAATTTGCATGACGAATGGGATCGGGAAGTAAAGAAGTTGGTCGGAAGTTGGAAAGATTTTCCTTCTCTCGAAGAGATTAGAAGTAAACAGGGCGAAGATATCAAAAGAGAAGTATTATAATATATTTGCTTGATACCAATAGCGTTATCTATTTTTTTAAAGGAATAGGGCGCGTAGCCGAGAACTTGTTTTCGCAAGCGCCGAAGGATATTTTGATTCCTTCGATTGTCGTCTATGAATTGGAAGTAGGTATCGCGAAATCGAACAGTCCGCAAAAAAGAACTCGACAGTTACGGTTGTTATTAGAGCAAACGGGAGTTGTAGGTTTTGGTCTCAAAGAGGCGAGAGCCGCCGCATCCATCAGAGCTACTTTGGAAAAATGCGGCATGCCGATAGGCCCGATTGATACACTGATAGCAGGTTGCGTAAAAGCAAACAATTTGACTCTTGTAACCCGTAATGTTAAAGAGTTTCAAAGAGTTGATGGGTTGGATTTGGTGGATTGGTTCTAAGATAATTTTTTGTTAGCGGTGATAAAATGATCTATAAAGAAAGGTTAGATAGACTTTCAATGCGAAAAAAGAGATCCGAAATTTTTTGATATAATTTATAAAAAAGGTTGCATTATGGGAAGAGCTTTTGAATACAGAAGAGCCGCCAAAGAAAAGAGATGGGATAAGATGTCCAAAATTTTTCCGAGGCTTGCGAAATCTATAACTATGGCCGTAAAAGAAGGCGGAGGCGATCCGGATATGAATCCCAAGCTTCGCGCGGCTATTCAAAACGCAAAAGCTCAAAATATGCCAAAAGAGAATATAGAATCCGCTATAAAAAGAGCGCTTGGTAAAGACGCCGACAAGATAGAAGAAGTCCATTACGAGGGAAAGGGACCTCATGGAGCTTTGATTATCGTCGAGTGCGCGACCGACAACAATACTAGAACGGTGGCAAATATCAAATCATACTTTAAAAAACTCGGAGGCGAACCTTTAAACAAAGGTTCGCTCGATTTTATGTTTACGAGAAAAAGCGTTATAGAGTTTAACAAAAAAGAAGATATGGATCTTGAAGAGATTGAGCTTGAACTCATAGACGCCGGTCTTGAAGAGATGGAGATAGACAAAGATGTTATCACTCTTTACGCTCCTTTTTCAAGTTTTGGAGAGTTAAACAAAAAAGTAGAAGATTTGGGTATAGAGGCGATTAAAGCTTCGCTTAAATACATACCCAACTCTCCGGTATCTTTTAGCGAAAAAGAGCTTGCGGATATAGAAAAGCTAATCGATAGAATCGAAGAAGACGATGATGTTCAGGCGGTTTATACAAATATAGAATAAAATCCTCATCCATGCGCTATATCATTTTTCAAAGGGTTTGGTAGAGTAAGTTTTGCTCTAAAGCCAAATCATTGTAAAATAGTATAATCTTACTATCAAAGGTTATACTATTATGTTTGAAATGGTGATTGGTCTTGAAGTTCATATTCAGTTAAATACAAAAACAAAAATCTTCTGTTCATGCGCTACCTCTTTCGGTGAAGGCGCAAATACAAATGTCTGTCCCGTCTGCCTGGCTCTTCCGGGAGCTTTACCGGTTTTAAATGTTCAAGCCGTTAAAAAAGCCGTAAGTTTTGGACACGCGGTAAATGCTACGGTACATAAAAAATCGATTTTTAACAGAAAAAACTATTTTTATCCCGATCTTCCAAAAGGATACCAAATAAGTCAGTTTGAGATCCCCATCGTGGAAAACGGGGAGCTTTACATCGATTTTGAAGACGGCGGTACGAAAAAAATAGGCATAACAAGGGCGCATCTTGAAGAAGACGCGGGTAAAAACATTCATCACGGAGAGGAGAGTTTTGTTGATTTAAATCGCGCGGGAACGCCTCTTTTGGAAATCGTCAGCGAACCGGATATCAGAAGCGCGCAAGAGGCGGTGCTTTATTTGAAAAAACTTCACGCGATAGTTAGATATTTAGATATTAGCGACGCGAATATGCAAGAGGGATCTTTTAGATGCGATGTAAATATCTCTATCCGTCCAAAAGGTGATGAAAAACTCTACACTAGAGTAGAGGTAAAAAACATGAACTCTTTCAAATTTATCCAAAAAGCCATAGAGTATGAGTTTCAAAGACAGTGCGACGCTTGGGAGGATGGAGTATATGAGAAAGAGGTATATCAGGAGACAAGACTTTTTAATACATCCACGGGTGAAACAAGAAGCATGAGAGGCAAAGAAGATAGCGCAGAGTATCGTTACTTTCCGGATCCCGATCTTTTGCCCGTGATTTTGAGCGACGAGATGATAGAGGAGGGCAAAAAGATACCCGAACTTCCCGACGAAAAAAAAGAGAGATATATAAAAGAGCACTCTATCAAGCCTTATGACGCTTCGGTTATTATCTCTTCTGTAGATACGGCGGAGTATTTTGAGATTATGTTAAATGAGGGAGTGAGTGCGAAAAATGCGGTAACTTGGCTTACCGTTGAACTGCAGGGGCGTTTAAAGGGAGGTATGAGTATCTCGGATTCTCCCGTAAGCGCCGTTAAACTCTCTTCTATTATAAAACGAATCGAAGATTCCACTATCAGCGCCAAAGCGGCAAAAAGCGTTCTTGATTATCTCATGGAAAAAGAGGGCGAAGTCGATAGCGTCATAGAGGAGCTTGGATTAAAACAAGTCAGCGACGAGGGCGCGCTTTTAGAGATGATAGATGAGATTTTAAGCGCAAATGAAGAGAAAGTCAAACAGTATAAAGAGGGTAAAGAGAAACTTTTCGGTTTTTTTGTAGGACAGGTTATGAAAGCCAGCAAAGGCAGCGCGAATCCGGCGCTTGTTAACAAACTGTTAAAAGAGAAACTTGCGGGCTAATGCGTTTTAAGGAGCGTCTTTTAACATTTTCATACTTGCTTGCTAGTTCAAAAAAGTATAAGAAAATAAAAAAAGATCTCAATCGCATATTAAACGACGCCGGTTCGATCGAAAAAAAATATTTTGATTATTTCATGATCTTTTTGGTGCTTAGCACCATCATGATTTTGATACTTGAGATAAAAAACAAGCTTCCGACTTGGGTTTATCTATATGAGACATTTGCCGTTTTTGTATTTATACTCGAATGGCTTTCGCGTCTTTGGGTTTCAAGCGATGCACATATCGATATCATTGAGATGCAAGAGAGCGCTGAGTACGATAAAAAAGAGCTTACTTTCTGGAAGCTTTTAAAACCGGCGATTTCCAAAAAGCTTACATTTGTTTTTTCTCCTATGTCTATTATCGATCTGCTTGCGATTTTACCCTCTTTTAGGGCTTTAAGGTTTTTGAGATTTTTATTGCTTTTTAGACTTTTTAAAGTTTTTCGTTATACCGAAAATATCAATTATCTTCTTCGCGTTTTTATCGAAAAAAGATTTGAATTTTACAGTCTGATCATACTTTTTGCGTTTATGGTATTTTTCGCCTCTACCGTTATATATATATTTGAGGGTACGGGAGCGAATCCGAATATCAACAATTTTTACGACGCGATATACTGGGCGGTCGTTACTATTACGACCGTGGGTTTTGGGGATATCTCTCCGGTTACCGCCGAGGGGCGGTTCGTTACTATTTTTTTAATTATCGGCGGTATAACATCCATCTCTTTTATGACCTCTATCATTACGACATCTATGACCGAAAAACTCGAGCTTATAAAAACGAATCAAATTTTTCAGGAAATAAACAAATTAAAATCCTTTATCGTAGTTTGCGGATTTGGAAAGATGGGAAAAGTTTTATCGCTGGAGCTTCAATACTCGGGTGAAAAAGTGGTCGTTATAGATCCCGACATGAAAGAGGTGATAGAAGCGCAGAAAAAAGGTTTTTTGGCGCTTCACGCCGACGCGAGCGATATCGATCTTTTAAATGAACTTAAACTTGAGAAGCGGGTAAAATACCTGGTGGCTCTTACGAATGACGACGCCGTTAATCTCTCCATCATCCTCTCCGTAAAAACGATAAACAGAGATATCGTCGTATATAGCAGAGCGGTTGAAAAAAATGCGAGAAACAAACTTCTCATAGCCGGAGCCAAAGAGGTTGTTTTTCCATATGAATCAGCCGCTATCGCCGCATATGAGCATCTTGGGCAGCCGGTGGCCTTTTCGGCGATAAATGAAATACTTCACGAATACATAGAACCCGTAATCGAAGAGATTGAGATAACAAAAGAGATGCGTCTTGAGGGCTATATCTTAAAAAAACTCGGTATCAAGAAACATCGATTAAAGCTTCTTGGAGTGGTGAGACAGAGTGAGAAGAACAGATTTTATTTTCATCCTAAAAAGGACGAGTTTTTGGTGAAAGAGGGAGACATACTTCTTGTCATAGGCGGATATGAAGATATCGCCTCTTTTAGGCTTCATCTGCATGAGGGAAAAAGATGACGGAGATTATACTTTTTGGATATTCAAAAAGCGCGCAAGAGATCGCAAGACTTTTAAAAAAAAGCAAAAGATCTTTTTTGATTTTAACAACCGATAAACAAAAAACTCAACTTGCGATAAGCGAAGGTTTTGACGCTCACTGGATTAACTATAACGATGATGACGAATTGATAAAATACGGCATAGGAGAAAGTGTAAAAATTCTTTTTTGCGTAAGTGAAAATTATAATAAAAATCTTTTTATTACGCTAAGTGCGAAAAATCTCGATCCGACTTTGTATATACTTTCGCTTGCGGCCGACGAAGCGCAGGAAAAGAAGATGCTTCTTGCGGGCGCCAACAAAAATATAAATCCTTATACGGTCGGAGCGAATAGAATTTTTCGGCTTATCAAAAAACCTGTGGTATATAGGATTTTAGATGAGATTTTATATCATAAAAACAACATAAAAATAGCTGAAATAACCATACCCCCTAAGTCGTATCTAATCGGACAGCCGCTTTTTAACGCGCATATAGAGCAGTCGCATGAATTGATGGTTTTGGGGATTCAAGATGGAAAAAATCCTTCCGATTTTAGATTTCATACTTACCGTATCAGAAAAAAGATTCAACAAGGAGATATCTTAGTCATAATCGGAGAAGCGAAAAATATAGAAAAATTCAAAAAGGAGCTTGTCAAATGAAAATCGGGATAATCGGCGCCGGAAAATGGGGTCAGGCTCTAGGTTATGCGTTTAGCAAAAATCATGAGGTATTTTTTTCTTCGCGAAGAAAAAAAGAGTTGCGAAACTTTATCTCTATGGACGAAATTCAAAATCTGGAGTATCTGGTTTTTGCCATCAGTGCGCAAAACGCCAGATGGTGGCTTGAAAATCACTTAAAATTTGATAATCAAAAATTTCTGATAGCTTCAAAAGGTATAGAGATAAAAAGCGGAAAATTTTTAAACGAGGTTTTTGAAGAGTATATTCCCCGAGAAAATCTTGCTTTTATTTCAGGTCCCTCCTTTGCCGCGGAAGTTATGAAATCTCTTCCTACCGCCATAGTCGTCAGCAGTAAAAACAGTGAGTTATCTCAAAGGTTCGCCTCTTTTTTTCCGTCGTTTATAAAAAGTTATGTAAGTGACGATACGACGGGCGCGGAAGTTTGCGGGGCTTATAAAAATATAATCGCAATAGCTAGCGGTATAAGCGACGGTCTTTGTCTCGGAAACAACGCAAGAGCTTCTCTTATCGCAAGAGGGCTTGTTGAGATGGAACGATTCGGCTCTTTTTTTGGAGCGAAAAAAGATACTTTTTTAGGACTAAGCGGCGCGGGTGATCTATTTTTGAGCGCGACGAGTATGCTTTCGAGAAATTATAGAGTCGGAGTCGCCCTTTCTCAAAAAAAGAGCCTCGATGAAATCTTAGAGGAGCTTGGAGAGGTAGCCGAGGGAGTATATACCGCAAAGGCGGTATATCATATTGTTCAAAAAAGAGATATCTATACTCCCATAGCGAACGAAGTTTATAAAATACTAAACGGAAAAGATGTAAATATAAGCTTAAAAGACCTTCTTTCAAAGGAAAATAGAGTTCTGTGAAAAACGATGTTTCTCTCAAACGCCTTCATGGTGGATTTTAAGTTCATTTAGGTATAATCGCCCACCTTCTAAGCCATACTTTTCCTGGATTCTTTTTTTGAAAACTATCTGGGATTTTAATGTTTTAGATGAGTTTTTAAAAAGAGAGAATATGACATTTACAGATTTTAATTTTAAATCGCAGTTACAAAAAGCGATCGAAGATGCCGGCTTCAAAGAGCCTAGTCCCATACAAAAAGAGGCTATGCCTATAGTTCTTGAGGGAAAAGATATTGTGGCGCAGGCTCATACGGGTACCGGAAAAACGGCGGCGTTCGGTTTGCCGATATTAAATATGCTTTCGCTTAACGGCGGGGTTGAAGCGGTTATCATCGTGCCGACTCGCGAACTTGCCACTCAAGTAAGCGACGAGATTTACAGATTTGGAAAATATCTCGGTATAAACACGGCTACCGTTTACGGAGGAAGTTCATATCAAAGACAGATCAAACATATAAACAACGCCGCCGTAGTCGTGGCGACTCCGGGAAGATTTTTGGATCTTCTTTCAAATAACCAGATCGATATCGCGCCGAAATTCGTCGTTCTGGATGAAGCCGATGAAATGCTTGATATGGGTTTTTTGGACGATATCAAAGAGATATTCGGCTATTTTGACGCTCCGAGGCAGACGCTTATGTTTTCAGCCACAATGCCGCCGGCGATAAGAGAGCTTTCAAAGACTATTTTATATCGTCCGGAATTTATAACCATAACCAAGAACAATATGACAAACGCAAAGATAAAACAAAATTATTATGTCGTAAGAGAAAGCGAAAGAGACGACGCGCTTATACGGCTTTTGGATTTTAAGAACCCTAAAAAATCGATTGTATTTTGTAGAACGAAAAAAGAAGTCGATAGATTAAGCGGCGTTTTATCATCCAAAGGATATATGGCAAAAGGGCTTCACGGAGATATGGAGCAAAGACAAAGGGAAGAAGTTATAAAGTCGTTTAAAAAGGATAATCTAGAAATTCTAATAGCGACGGATGTCGCGGCTAGAGGGCTTGATGTAAGCGATGTAAGCCATGTTTTTAACTACCATATACCTTTTGACAGCGAAAGTTATGTTCATAGAATCGGAAGAACCGCAAGAGCGGGCAAAGAGGGGATCGCGATCTCCATAGTAACTCCCCATGAGTTTAACTCCCTGAAAAAGATCCAAAAAAATGTCGGAAGCCAACTTGAATCAAAAGTCATTCCCACAATAGAGGATGTTCAGATGAGACAAAAAAGCAGTATGCTTGAAAAAGTCTCAAATCAAACTATAAGCGATCTTGCCAGAAGTCTGGTTGACGAATTGAAAAAAGAGTTCGTAGATGAAGATATAGCTTTAAAACTCGCTTCTTTGATGTATAGCGCAAACGATATAAAAGGCTCGGATAAAATAGGCATGAACAGCAGCGAGGTAGAAAAGCTTTTTAACAGATACGAGCAGGAAGAAGCCGCTAAAAGAGGATCGAAAAAGAGAAACAGAGGCTACAATAACAGAGGTCGCAACAAGCGAAGAAGAGACAACGACAATAAAAACAAAAACTACGGTAAAAGGAGATAAATATGGCGTTTTCAGCTCTACGATCAAAGGATGATTTTAAAAAATTTTTCGAAGAGTTTAAAGAGACAAATAGTTATAAAGAACCTTTAGGATTTGCAATCGCGAGAATTGATCGCGGTCAAAAAAATAGCGAAAAAATTTTACAGGCGACTTACCCGTTGATAAACTGGAAAGAAAACTACGGATCCGCCGCGGTATTTTTAGCGTCTCTTGAAGCGTCGGGAGTCAAAATGGATTTAAGCGGCGACGAATTTATCAGCCCGGTCTCAAAAGATTTCGTAAAAAACGCTATGGCTCTTTTCGCGCCGTTTATTGATGAAGCCAAAGGCTTTATGCATAAAAATGTTCAGTTGATAAAAGCGTTAGACGAGCTTTTCTCATCGGATGTCGTAGATCCCTCGCACTCTTTTAGAGTCGTATTTATATTTGAAGATGAAGCTCCAAAGAGCGTAGAGAGCGTTTATCTTAAACTCTACGCTCTTTCGACCGCAAAAGCCGAGCTTAGAAAAGTGAATTTAAACGGAGCTTTTGGAATACTTGAAAATGTCGCATGGAGCGGAAATATGCCGATTGAACTTGAGTGGCTTAGAGAAAACGAGATATCTCTTAAAGTTGACGGTATGTATCCGAATATCGATAGCGTCGATAAATTTCCAAGATATCTTCAGCATATAATCCCGGCGGATAATACGAGGATTCTCGATAGCTCAAAAGTTAGAATGGGAGCGCAGCTTCATCCGGGAACTACCGTTATGCCGGGAGCTAGTTATATAAACTTCAACGCGGGCACGACCGGTCCGGTTATGGTCGAAGGTAGAATCAGTTCGTCGGCGATAGTCGGAAGCGGAAGCGATGTCGGCGGAGGAGCTAGTATTCTTGGAGTTTTAAGCGGAACGGACGGAAACCCCATCAGTATAGGGAAAAACACTCTTCTTGGAGCAAATTCGGTTACGGGCATACCTCTTGGCGACGGTTGTATAGTAGATGCGGGAGTCGCCGTACTCGCCGGTACGAAAGTCGTTATCGATACGAAAGAGTACGAAAAGATAAAAGAGGCGAATCCTCAATGGGAAGCCGAAGATTTGGATGTTTTTAAAGCGGCGGCGCTTGCCGGTTTAAACGGCGTGCATTTTAGACAAGATAGTATCTCGGGTGAGATAAAAGCTTTTAGAAGCACAAGAGAGGTAAAGCTCAACGAAGAGCTTCATTGATATACGGCGAGAGAGTGGTTTTGCTCACTCGCTTTTTTGTTTGATCGGCTTATGGACTCTTACATCAAACGGATCCCTGTAGCCGTGCAACATCTTTCTCTCACATGTTTTTCTAAGATGGTTTCTTATCTCTTTTATAATCGGTTTGGCATGTTTTTTCGCAACCGGAAAATTTTGCGATTCTCCGTCGATAAAATGAAAAATTATATTGTCTTTTGAAAATTCCACCCTTTGAATATAATAGTAATAATATTCGAGTATATCCCCGCACTCCTCTTTGTTTTTATATTTTGGAATTATAAGGCTTTTGGGGTCTTTTTTTCTATCTATTTTAAAAATATGAAATTTGGCGCAATTGGTATAAATCGTAATCGATTCTTTACAAAGGTAGAAAAAAGTTATAGTAAACTCCATCGCCGCATTGTCCTTATGGTGATTTGGACATTTTCCCGTGGCCTTTGGAACTTGAAAAACTTTTAGTTCCGGACATTCGATTTTAGCTTCCGCCTTACCCTTTTCTTCGAGAGTTTTAAAGAACTCTTTTTTCATCTCCGCCGCCAGTTTTACGAAATAAAGCCAGCCGATCAGCACAAAAGCGCTCATTCCTATCCAAAAAAGAAAAATCGTCAAAAAATCGGTGTTGACTATAAGACCGCTCAGCCAAATGATCACGCTCATAACAAGCCATGTAGCTAGCCAGTAACATCCGGTATAAAGCAGCGTTAAATCAAGAAGCTTTCTTTCGCGCAAATCTATTTTTTTATCCTATTTCGCAATGATCTATTTTAAGAGATTTTATAAGATCTTCAAAAAAGTCGCCTGAAATTTTATCGTAGTCGTCGTGAAACTCAAGACAAAAATCTCCCGTAAAGTCTCCTTTTGGAGTTATGATTTTTGTGGGATATATTTTATATTTTTTTATGAGATCGTTTGCGGCGTTGAAAATTTGTTCTTTTTGTTCGAGATTATGGTACTCTAAAATCAGTCTTGAGTATCTCTCTTCCATCTCATGATAAGCTTTTATACAAGCGTCTTTTGACATTTTTACCCTTTTACATCCAATCTATCAGTTTAGAGACTTCCGTCGCTTCAAAACATTTAAGATTTTCTAAATTTTGTATAGGTAATTTTGGCACAATTGCCCTTTTGAATCCCTGAGTTTTAGCTTCTTTGAGACGGATATCGAGATTGTAAATATCTCTTATATCGCCTATAAGCGAGACTTCGCCCATAAATATGGTATCTTTACTAAGGGCTCTGTTTCTAAAACTGCTTATGATTGCCGCGATAACGGCAAGATCGGCCGCCGTTTCGCCTATCTTGATGCCTCCGGCAATATTGATAAAAACATCGTATTCGTTAAACGGAAGATCGAGTTTTCTCTCCAAAAGAGCCAAAAGCATAGTGAGTCTGTTGAGCTCGTAGCCGGTTGCGCTTCTTTTTGGATTTGGATAACCGCTTTGGGCTACGAGCGCTTGAACCTCCAAGATAATGGGACGACTTCCCTCCATTACGACCGTTATCGCCGAACCTACGCCGTCTTTGGCTCTATCGAAAAACTTTTTGGATATGTTCTTCGCGCTTATTAGACCGTTTTTGCTCATCTCGAAAATCGCCACTTCGCTGGTTGAGCCGAAACGATTTTTTATGCCTCTTAACATTCTCAACTCTCTGTTAGCGTCGCCTTCAAAGTATAAAACGGTATCGACCATATGTTCCAAAACTCTAGGACCCGCAATCGATCCCTCTTTTGTGATATGTCCGATTATAAAAATAGCCACGGAGTTTTCTTTCGCGTAACGCATAAGATCAAAAGTTATCTCTCTAACTTGTGAAACGCTTCCCGGAGCGGAAGAGATATTTTCGCTATAAAGCGTTTGTATGGAGTCTATGATCAAAACATCAAAACTCTCTTTACTTAGTTCGTCGAAAACGGCTTGAAGTTTTATCTCCGATAAGAGATAGAGCTTTTGCTCATTTGCCTCAAGTCGATTTGCGCGGATTTTTATCTGTCCTAGAGACTCTTCTCCGCTTACATAAAGTATTTTTTTCCCGCATTTTGCGAGATTTCCGCCGATTTTTAGTAAAAGCGTGGATTTGCCCACTCCGGGACTTCCTCCGATAAGGGTCAAAGAACCAGGAACTATACCTCCCCCCAGGACAAGATCCAGTTCGCTGTCGTTTGATGAAAATCTCTCAAAAAACTCCTCTTTTATTTGGGTTATGGGAAGTGCTTTTTGTTTGGTATGACTCTTTTTTGAACTTTGTCTTAAAAAATCCTGCTGAGATTCATTTAACTCGAGAAATTGATCCCAAGCTTCGCAGTTTGGGCATTTTCCCATCCATTTTGAACTCTGATATCCGCATGATTGACACTCGAAAAGTTGTTTTTTCTTTGCCATTAGACAAAAATTTCATCCAGCAGGGCATCCACGAATTTCTCTTTATCGAAGATTTCCAATTGATTTTTATCTTCGCCCACTCCAAGATAAAGGATCGGTTTTTGTATCTCTTTTGCTATGGAAAATATAGCGCCTCCTTTTGCCGTGCCGTCGAGTTTGGTAACTATTAGGGCGTCTATGCCTATCATTTCGTTAAAGGCATGGGCTTGATTTATGGCGGAGTTTCCCTGTGTCCCGTCAAGTACGAGTACTTTTCGATCGGGCGCGTTCTCTTTCGCTTTATTGCAGATTCGAACTATTTTTTGAAGCTCTTTTGCGAGGTTTGACTGCGTATGCAGTCTGCCCGCCGTATCGATGATGACATTGTCTATGCCTTTTGCTTTGGCGGAATTTATTGCGTCGTACGCTACGGCCGATGGGTCATGACCTTGTTTTGTGGCGACTATGGGTATGTCGATTTTTTGAGCCCATCTTTTAAGCTGTTCAATCGCCGCCGCTCTGAAAGTGTCTGCGGCTGAAAGAAGAACGCTTTTTCCTTCGTTTTTGTATTTGTAAGCGAGTTTGGCAATCGTTGTTGTTTTACCGGCTCCGTTGACTCCGAAAATCAGCTCTACAAACGGTTTTTGATCGTTTAAGGGTTTTGCTTTTTGTTCTATAAAGTAGCTAAGAAGAACTTTTCTTAAAGGTTCTCTTTTAACATGATTTGAAGGAGGAAGATAGTAGATGATCTCTTCGACGCATTCATAGGTTACATCCGCTTCAAGGAGTATCTCTTCAAGCAGCTCTTTTGAAACGGTGTTCTCTTTTTTCGGAGCTACGCTTCTTATAGCCTGCGCGGTTTTTTTAAAGAAGTCAAACATCTATTTTATCGCCAATGCTCTTTGTATGTCGGCTTCTATCATTTCCTGGGGAACGGCGCCTACATAATGTGTAAAGTAGTTGCCCCTTTTATCATACATAACCGTAGTAGGAAGACTTTTTATTCCCCCAAGCGCGTCGGAGAGAAGAAAATTTTCCGGTGAATTTGCGATCGGATAATTGATTTGCATCAATTTTTCAAACTTTTGAATCGTGATATCCTCTTTATTATCCTCCATCAAAACTCCTATGATTTGAAGATCGTCTTTAAAGGCGTTTTGTATATCCGCTAAATGGGGAATTTCCGCTCTGCAAGGAGGACACCATGTGGCAAAAAAATTAAGAAGAACGATTTTTCCTTCATACCCTTCAAAAACGATTCCTTTGGGCGTCGCGCGAAGCGTTATCTGAAGACCTCCGGTCGTGTGTAAAACTATGCTGCTTTGTTCAACGCTCTTGTTGGCTTCTTTTTCCTCGATTTGAGTTTGCTGTTGATTTTGCTCTTTTTTCTGAGCCTCTTGTTTGTGTGCTTTTCTCTCACATCCCGTAAAAAAAATCGTTAAAGCTAAAAATAAAACGGCGATTTTGGTTAACATACAAATCCTTATGTTAGAATTGAAAGGATTATACAGATGTAGGGCTTATATTTTGGATAAAAAAAGTTTCAGGAAAAAATGTTTAAGAAAATTGCATAAGAAAAAAGGTCTCAATAAAAAAATCGCCGATCAAAAAATCGCCGATGAGCTTAAAAAGCTTGTTAAATCATTGAGACCGCGGTCGATACTTTTTTATCTTCCTTTAAAAATAGAAGTTGATTTAAGATCGATTATGAATCTTTATAGAAAAAAATATAAAATATTTGTTCCTTTTATAGTGAAAGAAAGTTTTAAGATGGTAAAATACCGTTTGCCTTTGACGCAAAACGCGTACGGTATTTTTGAACCGCCAAAAAGCAGACAGAGGATAGATGAAGTTGATATGATTATCGTTCCCGTCGTTGGGGTTGACGGAGCGTTTAAAAGAGTAGGCTTTGGCAAAGGCATGTATGATAGATACTTTCAAAAATTAAAAAACAGACCCGTTGTCGTATTCGTACAGAGGGTCAAATGTGTTACAAACGAGATAGTAACCGACCGTTACGATATTTCGGCAGATTTTTATATAACCCCAAAAGAGACTTTATTTCGAGGTAAAAAATATGATAACTCAATTGCTAATCGCCGTTTCAGGCGCTCTAGTGGGCGCAGGCGCCGTCGTGCTTGGAGTAAAAAAATCACATAACGCAAAGCTTAGCCTTTATCTTGATCAAGCCAAAGCAAAAGCGAGCGCAATAGAACACGAAGCCGAGAAACTGCTTCAAGATGCCAGAATCAAGGCAAAAGATATCGAGATTCAGGCGCAGCGATCTTATGAATTAAAGGAGCAGAAACTCGTAAGCGAATATGAAAAAAAGTTTGCCGATCTTGAACAAAAGCAGAAAGATGTAAACACGCTTTTTAAAGATGAATTAAAAAACATCATGATCGAAAAAGATGAATTAAAAGCGGCGAAACTTGAGCTTCAAGAGTATAAAAGCGAACTTGAAAAGTATGAGGTAGAACTTAAAACTAAGCTGGAAGATGCGGACAAACTGATTGAAAAATCGGCCGGTATGACCAAAGAAGAGGCAAAGAAAATTGTTCTTAAAAGAGTAGAAGAGAGTTCTCGCGCCCAGATTGCCCATATCGTTAGAAAGTATGAACAAGAAGCGAAAGATAAAGCGAAGAAAAACGCAAACTACATACTTGCCCAAGCCGCGAGTCGTTTTGCCGGAGAGTTTGCCGCCGAGCGGCTCATCAATACCGTAAATCTTACAAGCGACGATATCAAGGGTAGAATAATCGGAAAAGAGGGAAGAAACATCAAGGCTCTCGAGATGACTTTGGGAGTCGATGTAATCATCGACGATACTCCAAATGTCATAATCTTAAGCAGTTTCAATCTTTATAGAAGGGCTATCGCCACAAAAGTGATAGAAGAGCTTATTAGCGACGGTAGAATTCAACCTGCTCGAATAGAGGATATTTACAAAAAAGTGTGTGCGGAATTTGAACAAAATATATATGAAGAGGGCGAAGAGATACTTTTGGATTTCGGTATTACCGATATGCATCCCGAGATTATAAAACTGATAGGAAAATTGAAATTTCGCGCATCATACGGTCAAAACGCGCTCGGTCATTCTCTGGAGGTCGCAAATCTAGCCGGAATCATAGCGGCGGAGTGCGGAGGAGATGAAAAGCTGGCGATTAGAGCCGGATTGCTTCATGACATAGGAAAAGCGTTGACGCATGATTATTCGGGAAGTCATGTCGATCTTGGAGCGGAAATTTGCAAAAGATACAACGAACATGAAGTCGTAATAAACGCCATTTACGCTCATCACGGTCACGAAGACGCGACTTCCGTCGAGTCGGCGGCGGTTTGCGCGGCGGATACGCTCTCAGCCGCAAGACCCGGCGCTAGACGAGAGGTTTTGGAAGCGTTTTTGAAAAGAGTGCAGGATATCGAAGAGATAGCCGTTTCCAAAGAGGGCGTAAGATCGGCATACGCGATAAATGCGGGGCGTGAGATCAGAGTCATCGCGAATGCTAAATTGATCAATGACGATGAAGCCGTTCTTCTATCAAAAGAGATAGCAAAAGAGATAGAAGAGAAGGTTCAATATCCCGGCGATATAAAAGTAAATGTCATTAGAGAGCTGCGAGCTGTGGATTATGCCAGATAACGCATGCAAAAGTATAGTTTCAAAGATATCTTTTTAGAGGTAAAAAAGTATAAAAAAGAGCTTATCGTCGCAAATGTTATCGCAGTTTTTGCGGCAATAGCCGCGGCGGCGGCTCCGATTTTGATTCCTCTTTTGGTCGATGAAGTTCTTTTAAAAAAACCGGGTTTTCTCGTCGAAAACATCGATAAAATTTCAGGCGCGCATAAAGAGGCGTGGTTTTATGTTTTAATCGTTTTGATTTTGACAATTGTATTAAGAGCTATATACTTCTCTCTTAGCGTAATCCAAACATGGTATTTTACGGTTATATCGAAAAATATAACATACAAAATCAGAAAAGATCTGTTAAAACGAATATCGAAAGTTTCTTTAAAAGAGTACGAGAGTTTTGGAAGCGGAAAAATCTCGTCGATGTCCGTCGTCGATGTAAATACGATCGATATGTTTTTATCGCAGTCGATTAGCCGTTTATTGATATCTCTGTTTATGATTGTCGCGGTATCGGTCGTACTTTTGTTGATACATTGGCAATTGGCTCTTTTTATACTTTTATTTAATCCTTTTATTATCTTTTTTACAAGCAAAATCGCGAGGAGCGTCTCAAAGTATAAAAAGAGGGAAAATGCGATTATAGCCGCGTTTCAAGACTCATTGAGCGAGACGCTGGAGCTTTTTTGGCAGGTTAGGGCGGCAAACGCCCAAGTTTCGTTTTTCAAAAATTTAACGAATTTGGCAAACGAGATAAAAAAGAGAGGTATTTCGTTCGCTTTTAAATCCGAAATAGCTACAAAAGGATCGTATATGATCTTTTTGGTAGGTTTTGAGATTTTCAGAGCCGCGGGCATACTTATGGTCTTTTACAGCGATCTTACTATAGGTTTGATGCTGGCGATCTTCGGATATCTTTGGGTGATAGTAAATCCGATTCATGAAATAATAAATATTCAATACGCCTATCACAACGCAAAAGCGGCTCTTGAGAGAATAAACGAAATCTTTGATCTTGAAGTCGAACCTAAATTTCCGCATCGAAAAAATCCTTTTAAAAACAAAAGAGCAAACTCTATAGAGTTTAAGAGCGTAAATTTCTCTTACGATAAAGAGTCTGTCGTACTTAAAGATATCTCTTTAAAGGTCAAGGCAAAAAGCAAAGTAGCGATAGTCGGAGCGAGTGGAAAAGGAAAAAGCACGATAGCTCAGTTAATGGTAGGATTTTATCAGCCAAACAGCGGCGATATATCGTATGACGGTATCTCTTACAAAGAGATCGGACTTGACATAATTAGAGAACATGTCTATCTGGTTCTTCAAAATCCTATGTTATTTAACGAAACGATTCGTTTCAATTTGACTTTCGGTAAAGAGTGCGGTGAAGAGAAGATAAAAGAGGCTTTGAGAATTTCACAGCTTGAGGGATTTGTCGATAAATTGCCAAAAGGGCTTGAGACTCTTGTCGGTAAAAACGGAATCAAACTATCGGGAGGACAGAGACAAAGAGTTTCGATCGCCCGCATGATTATTGCCGATCCTAACATCGTTATCTTCGACGAATCTACTTCCGCTCTTGACATAGATACGGAAGATTCGTTATTTGAGGCGCTTGAGGGCTTTTTGAAAGATAAAACCACTATAATAATCGCTCATAGATTAAGCACCATTAAAATGGCGGATTTTATCTATTATATTCATGAGGGAAAAATTTTACAATCGGGCACATTAAAACAGCTTTTAAGCCAAGAGGGTCATTTTAAAGCCGTTTTTGAAAACGATTTAAGGATATAGAATCTATGCATGAACTTTTGACTACACTTAGCACCTACGGATATATAGCACTTTTTTTATACTCTCTTGGAGGCGGATTTTTCGGTATGATAGCCGCGGGCGCGCTAAGTTATATGGGCAAGATGGATATAAAAATTTCAATGCTTGTCGTCTTTTTCGCGAATTATCTTGGAGATATGATTCTTTTTTATATGGCAAGATACAATAAGCAAATGATAGCTCCGTATATGAAAAATCATAGAAGAAAATTCGCTCTCTCTCATATGCTTGTTAGAAAGTATGGCGATTTTGCCGTATTTTTACAAAAGTTTGTTTACGGCGTAAAAACGCTTGTTCCAATAGCTATGGGGCTTTCAAAATACAGCTTTGTGAAATTTGGCGTGCTAAACGCTCCGGCATCGGCGCTATTTGTCCTATTTTTCGGGCTTTTAAGTTACAAGGGAGGCGAACATATCGTATCTATTTTTGGAAGATTGAAAGACGATCCCTGGATCATGCCTCTTATTTTGCTCTCTCTTATAGCTCTTATATGGTTTTATTTTAGCAAGGCTGCGAAGAAGAAGTGAATATTTCGGTTATCATTACGACATATAACCGCAGTTTTTTTGTAAAAAGGGCTATCGATTCGGTTCTTTCGCAAACTACGCCCGCTTATGAGATTATAGTGATAGACGACGGTTCAAGCGATGATACCGGCGAAATTTTAAAAGAGTACGAAGGAGAGATAAAAACTATCTATCAAGACAATCAAGGCGTAAGTGCCGCAAGAAATAGAGGAGTTGATCTCTCAAGAGGAGATTGGATAGCTTTTTTAGACTCGGACGACATCTGGCATAATAAAAAACTTCAAATCCAATCTCTTTTTCATAAAAAAAATCCTTTAACGCTCTTTTCCCATACAAACGAGATTTGGATAAGAGACGGCAAAAGAGTTTCTCAAAAAAAGAGACATAAAAAACCAAACGGCGATTGTTTTTATGAAAATCTCGATTTTTGTAAGATATCTCCATCGACGGTTATGATAAATAAAAAACTTTTAAAGGAGCGCGGAGGTTTTGACGAAGATCTTTTGATTTGCGAAGATTACGATTTATGGTTAAGGGTATTGAAAAAAGAGCCCGTAGGCTTGATCGAAGAGAGTTTGACATATAAATACGCCGGAAATTGGCGGCAGCTCTCCTTTAGTAACTCTTGTCATGATCTCTACCATATAAAGGCGCTTTTGAAGCATTTGCCCGATTTAAAGGTAGAGAATAAAATTTCGCAAAAACTCTCAATTTTGCAAAAAGGAGCTAAAAAACATAAAAACGATTTAATACTCGCTTTTTGCAAAGAGGTTTCAAGCAAACTCGATTTCATTTAAAACCGGTTTATTTACGCAAAGCTTATCTTTCGCTTTACCTATATAGTATCCTTGAGAGTAGTCTATGCCTATTTCGTTTACTATCTCAAAAATCGTTTTGTTATAGACATACTCGGCAACCGTTTTCGCGCCGATTTTATCGGCAAACACTTTTATCGTCTCTACCGTTTGCCTGCTCGCTTTCGATCTATCTATATTTTTTATCAAAGAACCGTCGAGTTTTATGATATCGGGTTCAAATTCGATTATTCTGATAAAATTCGAAAAGCCGCTTCCAAAATCGTCGATTGCGATTTTTGCTCCGT
>JALWKJ010000079.1 GCA_027081495.1 Campylobacterales bacterium
TTTCGATAATATTCGTTTTTTTTCTCAAATAACGCGATATCCGTCTTTAAAACTCCCTCTTCAAACTCCGCGTTTATTCCGAGATATCGCTCTTTCGTATCGATATTTAACGAACCTGCCGCTATCTCTTCAAAACCGTATAGAGTATTGATATCGCATATGAAATATCCGCCTTTTTTTAGTTTTTTCTCTACCGTCGCAAAAAATCCTTTAAGTTCATTTGAATCCATATAATTCAAAACATCCGCGATCGCAAAAATCGCATCAAATTTTTCATTTACCTCTTCTAGCCGCAAGAGTTTCGCGTCAACTCCTTTCGCTTTGGCTATCTCAACCATTTTTGAACTTATATCGATTCCTTTCGCATCATAAAAGGGATCTATCTTTTTTAAAAACGAACCGTTGCCGCATCCAACATCCAAAACTTTTTTTAAATCGAGGTTTTTTAAAATCGTAAAATATATCTCATACAAATTGTCATACTCTTCATAAAAACCTATCATCGGTTCAATCTTCGCGTAAAGGTTTAAACTATCTTCTCTCATCCAAACCTCTTATAAAAAAAGAGCTTCTATGAAGATCGCTTCTTCCAAACTCTTTTATCGTTTCTATATGGGCTTTCGTACCGTAACCTTTATGTTTTTTAAAACCGTATCGCGGGTATTTCGCGTCAATTTCAATCATGTATCTATCACGGCTTACTTTCGCTAAAATACTCGCCGCGCTAACCTGCGGGACTTTTGTATCCGCCTTGATTACGGCCTGCACTCCCAAGATTCCGAAATTCGTATTTCCGTCCATAATCGTATGAGAAGGATTTAAAAAAGATATAATCTCTTCAATAGAATCCGATATAGCCTTTGAGAGACCTATTTTATCGATTGTTTTATTATCCGTAAAAACTATTTTATAATATGAATTTTTACATATAATATCAAAAAGCTCTTCGCGACGCGTTTTTGTAAGTTTTTTTGAATCCTCAACCCCTTTTATATCTTTTTTAAATATCACTCCCGCGACCGCTAGAGGACCGGCGAGAGATCCTCTGCCGGCTTCATCGATACCGCATAACAAATCTGTTCCTTTTTTTCTCATTTACTCTTTTTCGTACTAAAACAGTACCCTTTTGTTAATTAAAAATAGTTTTATACCGATTGCCTTTATAAGAGCACCGCAAATTTGCATGCCAAAAGCAAGGAAGTACAATTATGACAAATCTAAATAAAAGAGCTGAAAAAAGTTTAAAAATCATTTTGGGAATTTTAACATTGAGTCTCTTTTTGGCGGGATGCGGCAATAGCAGCGGCGGATCCGAAAAAACAGACAACCAACTGGCGACAGAAGGAAAGGCTCTCTCTAAACAAGCTTTAAACGATACGAAAAATAGAGACGAAGCGATCAAAGATTTTCCCACAAAAGCTCCGGCTGAAGATGTGGCGACTTCAAACAACGCGCTTTTTATTGCCGAAGGAGACAATGGCGTCGAGATTTTAAAAATAGGATTTAACGATAAAATTGAACACGAATACATCACGACAATCAGCGGTATTAACGCTTCATTTGTCGCTTTATCATCCGATCAAACAAAACTTTTCGTTCAAAACAAAGAGGGTTTTGTAAATATATTTAATATTAAAAATATAAAATCCCCGCAAAAAGAGAGGATCATAGCAAAACAAGCTTTTGACAAATCTATACTTAGCAAAGACAAAAACTATAAATATATTCCAAAAGAGAAACAGGGAATGGAAATATATGATGTAAGAGATCCCTTATATAAGAGAAAGATCGCCGTCTATTCCGACTCTGAGGTATATTCTTTGGTGCTTGTAGATCATGATACGAAAGCCCTGACTGCTACAAAAACCGACGGTATAAATCTTCTGGATATAGCCGATCACAAAAAAATACACAAAATCGGAAACTACCCGCTATCCGGTAAAACGCTGGGACTTAGCGTAAATGACAAAAAAGGACTTCTTTTTGTAGCAAACGGCGATAAAGGAGTAAAGATATTCAATCTAAATATCCTCATCGATTCAATGCTGCAATAATCAAAGCCCCACGGCCCAATTCCAAAACGGCATAATTTCATACGATATGCCGTTTTTTATAAAACTATCCCTCGTTTGCATCGTTATAACGAAAACATTTTTAAGCTCTAATCTCTCAAAAACCTCTCTCGATCTTTCGAGTTTATCAAATATCATATGCCCCATCGCAAAAGGCAAAGATATAACAACGGTATCGATACTTGGTATGTAAAATTCAGCTATATCGATAAAAAATATTTCAAAACCTCTTTTATAAAGCTCTAAAAATATCATATTCTCGAAACGACGGATAAAATCTTTCTCGAAACTCAAAACTCCGCGAATAGCGAAATCTATCATGTATAACTTTTTTTGTCTGCTCTTTTGCCCAAACTTTTCAACAAGAAAGATCACCTCTTCATTTAGCAGTTTTTGAGTATATTCGTAAAATCTGTCTTTGGAAATTTTATGACTTTTTTTTACCCCCTGAAAAACGGAAAAAACCGATATTTTAGTACTTTGCGCCAACGCATAATTTTTTAGAATCTCAAGTTCCGTGGGAGTTTTATAATATGAGAGAAGAAGATGCTGAAAAGATTGAACGAAAGAGAGCTTTGAGATACCTAACATCTGAGGAAATGTTCCGGTATTCGCAAAACTGCTAAATATGGCATCTACATTTAAGCCTTTTTTATCAAAAGCTATATACTCTTCAAAATCAAGCGGATAGAGATATATTTCGTCAAAACCGTTTAGATGAAAATCTTTCTGCCCCATGGTAATAATGATTTTTTTACATTTGGGAAGAGGAAACGCAAAATCAAGATTTTCCAAAACCAAAAGCTCTATTTGAGGATATTTTTTTAAAAAAGCTCCAAGATGCGCTACTATCGAAGCGTCTATTCGAATATCCGAAAAATCTATATAAAGAAAACTCTCTTTTCTTTTTGTTGAAAGAAGATCCAAAATAAGATAGGTTTTTCCGCTATGTCTAGGACCTTTGAGTATTATTTTATCCCCTTTGAGATTAACCTTTCTGACATTAAAAGAGATCTTTTTTACCTCGTCTTCATAGAGGATTTCAAGTCTATTCATTTACCACCCTAATTTTAAACAATATTTAGTATAATCGCGCACTTTTTAGAAACAGGAACAGGAACTTTTTTTGATAAATTTAAGAAATTATACAGCGGCAAACATAAAAAACGATCTGCTATCGGGAATAGTAGTCGCCGTCGCACTAGTGCCCGAAGCAATAGCCTTTAGTTTCATAGCGGGCGTAAGTCCTCTCGTGGGTCTTTATGCCGCATTTATTTTAGGCTTGGTTACTTCGCTAATCGGCGGAAAACCCGGAATGATCAGCGGAGCGACAGGCGCCGTAGCGGTCGTTTTCGTAGGACTTGGACTTGCGGTTGCCAAGATGTATCCCTCTCTTGGCAAAGAGGAACTCTCTATCATGATATTGCATTATATTTTAATAGTAACCGTATTTGCCGGTATATTTCAAATCCTAGTCGGAGTCCTTAAACTCGGAAAATTTATAAGACTCGTGCCTCAACCGGCGATGTTCGGCTTCGTAAACGGCCTGGCAATCGTCATTGCCATGGCGCAATTAAAATTTTTTAAACCAAGCGATTACGACCGACTAAACTCTTTTAAAGAAGTATTGATTCACTCATGGAATGAAAACTATCTTATGTATATCTTAGTTGCGATCACAATGGCGATAATGTATTTTTTACCAAAATATACAAAAACCGTTCCCGCCGCTCTTGTCGCTATAATCACTCTTACGCTTGCTATATATATTACCGGAGCCGAAACGAAAACCGTCGCCGATCTGGCGGACATAAAAGGTCATTTTCCGCATTTTGTAATGCCCGATCTATCTCTGTTAAGTACAAAGAGTCTAAAAATCATTATACCTTATGCCGTATTGGTAGGTCTTGTGGGTCTTATCGAATCGCTTTTAACGCTTTCTGTTTTAGATGAAATGAGCCAAACCAGAGGCAGCGGAAACAAAGAGTGTATCGCCCAGGGATGCGGCAATATCGCAAGCGGATGTTTTGGAGGAATGGCGGGGTGCGCTATGATCGGACAAAGTATCATCAATTTCAGCTCAGGCGGTCTTGGAAGACTCTCCTCTTTTACCGCGGCGATTCTTTTGATACTTTTTGTCGTGAGCATAAGCGATCTTATCGGCATTATCCCAGTTGCCGTACTTGTCGGAATCATGTTTATGGTAAGTATAGGAACATTTGAATTCAGTTCTATAAGTCGGATAAAATATATGCCAAAAGCAGACGCTTTCGTTTTAATCATGGTAACTATCATAACGGTAATGTTTGATCTTGCCGTTGCGGTAATAGCGGGTATCATCATATCGGCTTTGGTATTTGCCTGGCAACATGCTAAAATATACGCTCGCACTCATATGGAAAAAAATACGAAAGTTTATGAGCTTGAAGGTCCTCTGTTTTTTGGATCGGTTACATCGTTTAACGAACAATTCGACATAAAAAACGATCCCGACAAGGTTATTATCGATTTTAAAAACGCTAGAGTCATGGATATATCCGGAGTCGAAGCGATCGACGCCATAACCAGAAAATACAAAGAAGCGGGAAAAACTCTGCTTTTACGACATCTTAGCAAAGATTGCAAAAATCTGCTAAAAGATGCGGGACCTTTTTGCACATATGCTGAAGACGATCCGACTTATAAAGTTGCGGCAAATCTATAAATAAAGGAAAAAATCATGACCCCTATTGAAGATATCAAACAAGAGATGAAAAAATATGAGCAAACAAGAGAGGATTTTTACTCGCTTTTCGATAATCAACTGCCAAAAGATAAAAATTCTCTATTTGATTTTTCAAACAATCCCAAACTTGACGCTAAAGAGGTTTATGAACACTTTTTCAAACTCGATTATCAAGCGCGAAAATTAAGAGGACTTCTTATAGAGGCAAGAGATATCAAAGTAGGATAAGTGGCATACATCACTCTAAGTCGCGGCGCCTTTTTTCATAATCTAGATATATTATGCAAAAAATTAGGCGCAAAAGAGAGACTTTATATAGTACTAAAAGACAATGCTTACGGTCATGGGCTTATCGAAACGGCGAAGTTGTCGTCTTTATTCGGATTAAGGCGCGCCGTTGTCAGAGATTACGGCGAAGCTGAGAAAATCTCTCATCTTTTTGATGAAATTCTAATCTTAAGTCCTAATCCTCCATATAAAAATAGTAAAAACTACTCTATTGCAATCAACGATATATCCACTATAAGAGAACTTCGATCAGGCGCGAATATTCATCTAAAAATCGATACGGGTATGCATAGAAACGGAATAGATCCAAACGACATCGAAACCGCGATAGAGAAAGTAAACCGCCATCGCCTTAAACTAAAAGGCGTTTTTACACATTTTAGAAGCGCGGACGAACTCTCAAGCGAACTTTTTTGGAAACAAAAAATATGGAAGGAGATAAAAGAAAAAATTGAGACTTTAGTAAAAAAATCGAATCTTCCTTCACCGATCTTTCACTCCGCAAACTCCGCCGCACTGCTTCGTCAAAATACGAATATCGGCGAATCGGCAAGATGTGGAATCGCCGCTTACGGATACCATGAACT
>JALWKJ010000080.1 GCA_027081495.1 Campylobacterales bacterium
GCTTATATGGGGTGAAAACGATATAGTCATACCAAAAGAAAAAGCTTATAGATTACATAAAGATTTGAAAAATTCAAAGCTTGTTATCATACCAAAATGCGGACATATGCCACATGAAGAAAGACCCAAAGAGACGCTAAAAGCCCTTAAAAGTTTTCTTGATTTTTAATAAATCCTTCAAAAATGTAACGGTGATCTTCGGGAATGGTTTTAAAAATCTCTAACGATAGCTTTTGAATTTCCCAAAGCGCCGATTTATCGCTTCTTAGAGAGAGAAAATTCTGAAGGCTTCTTGCGTTTATAGTCCATGTGAGTTCCGTCTTATAGGATTCGGGAAGACAATATTTCGCTTTGTCGTTGCTAATTCCTTTAGCAAGAAGAGATCTTAAATTTTCAAGCGCTTTTATACTCATCTCGTTTACTATGGCGCTATCCGTAAAAACGAGATATTTTTGAGCTCTTTTTGTATCGCTTAAAGTAAAAGGTTTTTCTTTTTTTAACTCTTTTAGCGTATATCTTGTTGATTTTACCGACAAAGATGCCATTCTGTGGCGGGATAGCTCTTGCAAAAGCGCGCGGGAGATTCCTTTGATATAAAACGAATACACGAGATGTTCAAGAGTGGAAGAGTGTTTAAATTTATTTCCTACACGATCTATCAACTCTTTATCTTTTTCTCCACCGTTATCGCTTTTATCGAAACTTTGCCAGCAAGTTCTAATGGCGTCTGCGCAAACTACAAGAGGAGTGTGGTGAAGAAGAGTTGTTTTCATGATTACTAAGTCCCGTACTTTTTAGGACTTAGTATATAAAATTGTATATAAAAAACTCTACTGTTTTAATTGAAGAAGAGTATTTAACATTTGATCGGAAGTGGTAATCGTTTTTGAACTCGCTTGAAACCCTCTTTGTATAACGATGAGTTGGGTTAACGATCTGCTTAAATCGACATTTGACATCTCTAGCGCGCTTGATTGAACAAAACCTCGTCCGCCGGCCGCCGCTTGTCCTATTACGGGCTCTCCGGAGTTTGCCGTTTGTACAAATACATTTCCTCCGTCGCTTTCAAGACCGATGTTGTTTGTAAATTTAGCCATCGCAATCTGAGCAAGAGCAAAAGATCTTCCGTTTGTAAAACTTCCGACAAGCGTTCCCGACTGATCTATTCTTATGCCGTCAAGATCTCCGCCCGTAAAACCGTCCTGACTTATTCCCGCGGTATTTGAGGCGCTGTCAAAACTCGTCATTCCGTCAAATTTATTTGTTTTTCCAAGATTCAATAAAATCGTTTGATTCGGCGATGAACCGTTGTTTGCGGTATATGTAATGCTTGTAGGGGTATATGATGCCAGCGATCCGTCCGAATTGAAAATAACCTGTCCTTCCAGCTCGTTTGGATTTATCGTTCCTCCTATCTCTCCCGGTTTTGGAACGGATATTTTTATATTCCAGGCGACTCCTGTTTTAACATTGTTCGTATCATATATATAGCTAGCTTTTCTATACTCTACCCTTACGGTGTGTTTTGATCCTAAAGAATCAAATATGTCGATACTTGCCGCATGTGTCGCCGCATTTATTTGCTGGGAAATTTTCGTTCCGGAACTTCCGGCTGAAAGCTGTCCGGAAAAAGGCGATAACGCTTGGGTAAAAAGTTCGTTATTTTCGGTAGATCCGTCAACGATTCCCCCTACTTGAATGGAAAGAGAAGTCGCTCCTTGAGAATTGTCTATTTGAAATTTACCCTGATCATTTACGGTAACTTTGACGCCTGCGGATGTATCGTCGGCAAAATCCTGCAGCTTCGCTCTTAGATCCTCAGTTGTTCTAAAGTAGTGTATTTGAGATGTTTGCGTAACGCCGTTTTGATCGACCCAGGTATAGTTTTGCGTAAAATTGACGGCATCGGGATCGTCGGAATATCTAAATTGTCTTTTTGTTCCTCCTCCGTCAAAACTCACTTCTATACCTTGTCCGCCGGTTGCTCCGGTAATCGTATTTGCGGCGTCTTTTGTAAGTACCGCCGCTTTTATATTAAAAGATTTTCCGTCGGCGGTGTATAAAACATTAAAGTCATCCACTTTTTCATCATCTTTCGTATTTGCCGTATTGTCGGGTCCGTTTAATCCGGCTGTTGAGTCAAGAGGTCTGATAACGGACATGTTTTCTATCAGGTTTCCGGCATTTAAGTTCGCTTTGATACTGACTTCGGAAGTAGGTTTTGCCGGGGTTGTAAGTCCCGGTTGGATTTTGATATTTTGAATGGGTGCGGCCGTGTCGATTTTCCCGGTATCTGGATCCCTAACCCATCCTTGCGCTACAAGACCGTTGTTTGTAACAAAATTTCCGTTTGAATCAAAAACGAAATCCCCGTTTCTACTATATTTGTATGTAACGCCTCCATCTTCGCTTACGACAAAAAAACCGTCTCCTTGAATGGCCAGATCGGTAGTTTTTCCCGTCGTTTGAACGGAACCTTGTGAAAAAATCCTGGTAACAGAGTTTACTTCCGTTCCAAGACCGACTTGCATAGGATTTTTACCGCCGAGATTTCCCTGCGGCGCTGTGGCTATTTTTGCGGTTTGAGATAACATATCCGAAAAATTTGCACGAGAGTATTTAAATCCGCTGGTGTTGACATTTGCTATATTGTTACCTTCAACATCCATCGCGATTTGGTGTGCTTGCAGACCGGAAACACCGGCCCATAATGATCTCATCATTTGTAAATCCTTTTTGTTTTAATGTTTTTACAACTCCTCGCTCTTGAAAACAATATAGCAAGTAGCGTGCCCAAAAATTGGTGATTTTAATTATTAAAAATTATTTTTTCATATTAATCGCATTTTGTATCATCTGATCGCTTGTCGTGATACTCTTCGCGCTAGCGTCAAACGCTTTTTGCATGATTATAAGTTCGGTTAAAGCCGCTCCCATAGAGAGATTTGCCATCTCAAGAGAGTGACTAGATATGGTCGCCGTATTTATCGTTTTTCCATTTTTATCTTTGAAAAATTGAGGCGTGCCGCTATTGGCCGTTTGTTTAAAATATACGGGAGAAGATTGCTCTAGTCCGGCATTGTTTTGAAAATGATACAAAGCCACTTTTGCTACCGGAATCGATTCTCCGTTGTCGAATGAAGCGATAATCGTCCCGTCTTTACCGATACTATAATCAAGAAGTTCTCCGCTTTTTTTCCCATCGCCCGTTATTTGTTTGAAATTTTTATCCGAATCTCCATGATAGGAGATTAGACCGTCAAAACCGCTGTTTGCAATTGATGGATCGTAAATAGAACCGAAATTTATAATTACCTCCGATCCGTTGTTGTTTATCGATGAGAGAGTGTTTGATATGAGCGCTCCTCTTGAATTAAAATCTAGTTGCCCTTCCTTTTGCGAGATGATATTGTTATCGCTATCTTTTAAGACGGCTTTTGCGGACCAAACTGTTTTATCCGATAATTGAGGAACGACTTTTGTTAATTTTATATTTAAAAAACTTTCGGTTCCATCGTCGTTTATCAATGTCGTATTGAAATTTTCTTTTTTAGGTATCTCTTTTTGAGTTCCGTCCGAATCTATTTCAAAAGTAGGTTTCGCATTTAAAGTGGCTTTAAAATCTATCTTTGTAGTAGGTTTTGCGGGCATAGTGATATTATCAGGTAAATCGATCTTAGATTGATTGGTTGTCGTACTAAGGTCAATCGTTTTTACGGGATCGTTTATAACGACGGAGTTTTGAATATTCCCCGAAAGCGTGCCTAATAGGTAATTACCGGATGGATCGGTTAACGATCCTTTTGAATCTCTATTAAAAAGCCCCGCTCTAGTAAAGAGTATTTCATTGTTTTGATTTAGTACGCCAAACCATCCGTCTCCGTTTATGGCAAGATCGTATTTATTTTCGGTTTTTGTGATAGATCCTTGTGAAAATTGCAGATGTGTGGCATATGCGCGGCTTCCAAGACCGGAATCGTTTGCAGTCGGTGTTGAAAGATAGTTTGTCATTGTTGTTGAGAATACGGTTGCAAATTCGGGAATTGTCGATTTGAATCCTACTTTATTTGTATTCGCGATATTATCCGACCAGACATCTAATCCGAATTGATGTGTTTTGATTCCTGAAATACCGTTATAAAAAGAACTGTTCATCTTATATTCCTTCGTAAATTTCCTGAACTTTATCAAAAGGAATGAAGTTGCCGTTTAATTTGAGGTAAGTCTTTTCATCTTCAAATTTAACCGACTCTATTTTATATGAGTTGAATTCGGCGGAGAGTTTAACTCCGTCGGGATTATAATAGTTCGCTCTTACGGTATATTTTCCCGTTTTTGCATTTTCACCCGCATTTGTTAAACCGTCCCATATATAAGAGTGTTTTCCTTTTTTATCTTCTTTTATATCCAATGTTTTTACAAGGTTGTTTTTTTCATCATATATCTCAATTTGCCCGCTTTTTATATCCTCTTTGAAGTTTAATTCAAAACTTACCGGATTTAATTTTCCTTCATTGTTTTGACTGAGATCGATTTTGTTTTCAAGTTTCGCATATTTACCGATTGCGCTTACGGCGGCAAAGTTTTTGTTTTGTTTAAAACTTTCCGTTAGCGCTTCAAGAGCTTTGTTTGTTTTTTCTTGTGTCTCAAGCGAAGCGAGTTGTGAAGTTTGTTGCAATATTTTGTCGCTATCCATAGGACTGGTAGGATCTTGGTGTTGTAACTCAGTCAAAAGTAACTTCATAAAATCGTCTTTTCCTAAAATGGAATTTGGATTTAATCCGGTATTGTTGAGATTTGCCGTGTAATTGTTATTTATATCATTAATTTGTGCCATTTTTTATCCTTTTTATATATATCTTGGAACAATTAGTTCAAAATTTTCATTCTCTTGGTGTTCTTGCGCGAAAAGTTTTGAGTTTTTTGAATTTTCTTTGTGATTTTGACCTCTTTGTCCATCTTTACTATCGCCAAAATTCATCTGAAGAGAAGTAAATCCCATATTTATAAGAGAATTTTTAAATTCTGTTTGATTTTGTGAAAATATTGCTATCGTATTGGGATTTGAATTTATATTTACATGAAGATTATTACCTCTATTTATAAGCGTTACATCAACTTCTCCCAAATTTCCCGGATTTAACTGCATTTTTATCTTCATTAGAGGCGGTTTGTAATTTTCTACTTTTTCTTTAAATTCCTGTGCAAAAGTATTAAATGTTCTTTTAAAATCTTGATGTGAGGTTTTATGATGTATGATTTGACCGCTCTTTTGCTCAGTAGCTATATTTTGTTTTTGGTGACTTATAGTTTGCGTATCGTTATTATCTTCTGTTTCGGTAACACTATTTTCAGATATTTCGGTTTGTTTTATAATATTGGAGTTTTGAATACTCTTGTCGAGTATTTGATTTTGCTCCGTTTTGTTTTTTTGTATATGTGATTTTATTTGTTTAATCTCAATACCGTTTTGCTTATTGTCTATAATTTCTCTACTATCTTTAGCGGCTATGGGAATGGATTTTTCTTTTGACTCTTTTGTTTTAGAAAGAGGTTTGGTTGATTTTCCTAAATCTATGGGGAGTTGCGATTCATCAACAAACGATTTTGTTTGCTTGGTAGAAATTTTTTCATAATGAGTCGGCTGTTGTAAATTTTTTGGTT
>JALWKJ010000081.1 GCA_027081495.1 Campylobacterales bacterium
CTCCAAAATCTTTAGAGAAATAGTCAATTTATCCGCCTTCGGCAAATCTATTTTAGAGTTTTTTGTTATGATGGTTATCTCGTTTTGATCGCTTCCGAAAGGATTTTTCTTTATATTGTTTAGACATACGCACTCTACTCTTTTCTTCTCTAACAAATTTACGGCATTTTCCAGCGCCTTTTCTTCCTCGTACTCGGCTTTAAAACCGACGCTAAAAATCCCATCTTTATCGATACTCTCCAATATATCTTCGTTTTTTACGAGTTCAAGCGACCACTCTTCGCCTAAAGTCTCTTTTTTCAATTTTCCTTTTTGCGGATATTTTGGAACATAATCGCTCACTGCCGCCGCCATAAAAAGATAAGGTTTTTTTAAAACGAGTTCGGGAACGCTCTCATCCATCAAAGTCGGTTTTGTCAAAACACCCTTTTTCGCGACTCTTAGAGAGTCTATTAAATACTCTTTCAACTCTTTTGAATCATCAACTTCAATAACATAAATCTCCGAGGGGAGATCTTCAATCTTTCTTGTCGCCAAAAGGCATACATCGGCGCCTTTATAATATAGGGCTTTACACAAAGACGCCGCCATTTTACCGCTTGAAAAGTTGGATATATACCTAATATCGTCGATTTTTTCTATCGTACCTCCTCCGGTAACGACAACGCGGCGATTTATCCAAAAATCATCTTTTAAAAGCATCGACGCCGCTTTATGAAAAATATCGCTTACCTCCGCCATAGCTCCTATTCCCTCATCCCCGCAAGCCAAAAGTTTTTTTTGAGGAACTATCTCTTTGAAATTTAAAAGTTTTAGCATCTTTAAAGAGGCTTTAGTCGTATTGTTAAGATACATATTCGTATTTGCCGCGGGAGCTATGAGTATCTCTTTTGAAAAAGCTAGAGCGATCTGTGTTACGAGATTATCCGCTATTCCGTTTTTCAATTTGTTTATCGTATTTGCCGTTACGGGCGCTATGATGTAAATATCGGCCCATTTACCTATATCTATATGATTATTGTCATCCGCCCATGATTGCGAATCTTGATGCAAAACCGCATTTTGACTTATCGCTTCAAATGTAAGAGGCGTTACAAACCGTTTAGCGCTCTGGCTCATCACCACCCTCACTTTGGCTCCCTCTTTTATAAAGAGTCTAATAAGATCGAGACTCTTATAAATGGCGATACTTCCCGTTACCGCTATTAAAATCTTTTTACCGGCTAACAACATGACAAAATCCCCGCAATTATAAATATTATTATGTAGAATAAAACGGTTATATTAGCGTTTTACTCTTTAAAAAATTTCTCAAAAAACCCGTCAACGGTTTTCATATCCGTTCTGCTTATCGCAAGAGAACCTTTTTTGACATCTCTGTTTACGGTCGTTCCGGCGGCTATTAGAACTTCGTCTTCTATAACCACGGGAGCGACGATTTGAGTATCGCTTCCTACAAATACATTTTTACCGATTTGCGTTTTATATTTCTTTTTCCCGTCATAGTTGCAAGTGATAGTACCCGCGCCAATGTTTGTTCCCTCGTCTATTTCGCAATCTCCAAGATAACTAAGATGTCCCGCTTTTACGCCTTTTAAGATCGATTTTTTAATCTCTACGAAATTTCCTATATGCGTATCGTAAAGATAACACCCCGGACGAACTCTGGCGATTGGTCCGATAGTAGAGTTTACGATTTCACTCTCTTCTATCACTGAGTTGGCTTTGATATGACTGTTTTTTATTTTTGTTCCACTATGCAAAGTAACGCCGTTTTCTATTATGCACTCGCCCTCGATCTCGACATCCGCATCGATATAGATCGTTGATGGAAGTCTCATCGTTACGCCGTTTGACATAAAAGTTTTTTTTATTCTATGCTGCATGATCTCTTCAGCGCAACTTAAGTCGTATTTTGAATTAACGCCTTTGAAGTTTTCCTCTTTAACAAACAGCGGCGCGACTTTAAAACCGTCGTTTTTAGCAAGTTCAACCACATCCGTTAAATAGTACTCTTTTTGAGCGTTATCGTTGCTAAGTTTTGGAAGATATGATTGAAGTATCTCGTTTTTAAACAGATATATACCGGCATTTACGGTTTTTATCTCTTTTTCTCTCTGGGTTGCATCTTTTTCTTCAACGATTTTCACGACTTCGTCATTTTGAATAACAACCCGCCCATATCCGCTGGAATCATCCATTTTTATAACGCTCATGACTATGTCGGAATCGATTTCAGTAAACTTTTCAAGTTCTTTTGCTTCAATTAGAGGCATATCGCCGTTTAAAACAAGCACTTTTTCATGCTTTGGCTTTATATTCATAACGGCTCCGCCGGTACCGGGATAGTTTTTGTGATCTTGAATAACGAAATTTATATCTTCAAAATAGTTTTGCATACTTTTTTTCACCGACTCGGCCTCATGAAAAAGTACGACCGTTATATCGTCACTTAATTTTTTCGCCTCTTTGATAACGAAATAGAGCATCTCAAACCCGGATATTTTATGCAATACCTTTGGAAGAGTCGATTTCATACGAGTGCCTTTGCCGGCAGCAAGAATGATTACTGAATTATTTATCATATTTAATTTTCCTTGTAAAAAATGAAGTAATTTAGATATATGTAATCTTATTATTGTATCATAATAAAATATACATTTTAATCATTTAACTTAAGGATGCCTTTGAATAAACAGGCAATACCCTGAAGTATATCGTTCAAACACTAAATAAATTTACAAAACTGTCGATATTTGTATCAATAGTGATATTTATATAATATTTTCAATTTAAGGATAATTAAACTATGGATTTAGGAACAGTCATAGGTTTGGTTCTGACTTTGGGTCTGCTCTTTGGAGCTATGGCTATGGGTGTGGGAATAGGACCTTATATAGATGTGCCCTCCATTCTCATCGTTTTCGGCGGTACTATCGGCACTCTTATGATCGGCTTCAAAATGGATCATGTAAAAAACTTCGGCAAAATGTTCATGGTCGCCGTCAAACCGGTTACGGACGATCCAAAAGAGCTTATCACAAAACTCGTAGAGTATTCGACTAAAGCCAGAAAGGAAGGAGTTTTGGCGCTTGAAGGCGATGTCGCGAACGAGGAAAACGAATTTTTGAAAAAAGGTCTCGGTATGGCGATCGACGGAAACGAACCGGATATCATACGAGATCTTTTAGAGATAGATATGGAGCAAACGGATACCAGACATAAAGTAAACGCTACATTTTTTGGACAAATTTCCGGTTTTGCGGGCGCTATGGGAATGATCGGAACGCTTATAGGATTGGTCGCGATGCTTTTAAATATGGCCGATCCCGCCGCTATCGGTCCGGCTATGGCGGTTGCGCTTTTGACTACAATGTACGGAGCGATGCTTGGAAATATCATCGGCGGACCGGTTGAAAATATTTTGGGTCTTAGAAACACGGACGAAATGGTCATAAAAACTTTGATCATAGAGGGAATAATGTCGATTCAAGCGGGAGACAACCCGCGAACGCTTGAAGCCAAACTAATGGCGTTTTTACCGCCGAGCGAACGAGAAAGTCAATTTGACTAGGAGAGATAATGGCTAAAAATAAATGCCCTGAACAAGATTGCCCCAAATGTCTTCCGGGATGGCTGGCGGCGTTTGGCGACCTTATGTCGCTGCTTCTTTGTTTTTTCGTTCTTCTTCTCTCTATGTCAACTATGGACGCAAAAAAAGTAGCCGAAGCGGCCGCGTCGCTTACGGGAGCTCTTAGCGTACTGGAGGGCGGAACCAAAGTCAAAGTTTCGCCCCAAAGACAGCAAGAGACTACGCCGATTGATGCAGAGGACGAACAAGCTCAGAAAATGAAGACTTTAAAAAGAACTATCATCGAGTTAAATGAAATGTCAAAGGCGCAAGAAGGCGCCAAAGCGACGCTCGAAGAGGCTGAAAACGGCTTTATGATTCGTCTTCCGGCTAAACTTTTATTTAAAAAAGGGAGTGCGAAAATAGACGACGAAGACGCCCTTTTGTTCTTAAAAAGAATAGCGCTTATTATCGATAAACTTCCAAAAGATATGAGAGTTCATGTTATAGGACACACGGACGACAGTAAACCGGTTTACTCTCCATATGAAGACAACTGGTCGCTCTCTGCGGCAAGAGCGATATCCGTAGTAAAAATCTTAATAAAAAACAATATAGAACCGAAACTTTTAACGGCTTGCGGCAAAGCTGAATTTGATCCGATCGCTTCGAATTTAACCGCAGTCGGTAAGGAAAAAAACAGGCGCGTTGAGTTATACTTTTTTTCTAAAGACGAGGACAACGAGCAGAGTGTCAAAAAAAGCATTCTGGATAAGGTGGCTCAGTAATTTAGACGGAGGTTAAGATCAAAGCGATAGTCGTACTATTTTTGCTTTTTACCTCCCTCTCGTTAGGTGCGGACAGCGTAGCTATTCCCACGGTAAATCTCTCCTTCTCGGCTCCTAGCGAGCCAAAAGATCTTGTAAGCTCTTTAAATGTACTCGTAGTTTTAACGCTTCTTGTTTTAGCGCCCTCTCTTATACTGGTGATGACGAGTTTCATCCGTCTTATCGTGGTTTTTTCTTTTCTAAGACAAGCCCTCGGAACTCAGCAGATGCCCCCAAATCAGCTTCTTGTATCTTTGGCGCTTATTTTGACATTTTTTATCATGGAGCCGGTAGGTAAAAAAACTTATAACGACGCAATCGTACCCTATATGGATAAAAAGATCTCATATGAGAAAGCTTTCGAAAAAGGTATAGCGCCTTTTAGAAGCTTCATGATTAAAAACACGAGAGAAAAAGACCTCGCGCTCTTTTTTCGTATCAGAAAACTTCAAAACCCGCAAAATTACAACGATGTTCCGCTCTCAATCGTCATACCCGCCTTTATGATAAGCGAACTTAAAACGGCATTCGAGATAGGTTTTTTACTCTATCTGCCCTTTTTGGTCATAGATATGGTCGTAAGCTCCGTTTTGATGAGTATGGGTATGATGATGCTTCCGCCCGTCATGATATCTATGCCGTTTAAACTGCTCATTTTCGTATTGGTTGACGGATGGAATCTGCTTATCGGAAATCTTATAGCGAGTTTTCGATGAATTGCCGTCATTTTGGAGAATGCGGCAGTTGCACACTCTATGAAATGGATTATAAAGAGCAGCTTTTTTTTAAAGCCGACGAGATAAAAAAACTTTTTAATATAAACAAGCTTGAAATTATAAGTTCCCCCTCTTCTCATTTTCGCTCCCGCGCGGAATTTCGCATATATAAAGATTATGAAAAAAAGACCCTCTCTTATGCAATGTTTGAAAAGAGGAAGAAGAAAATTTTACCTATAAAAGAGTGTCTTATAGTGGATAGCTCAATAGCTAAAAATATGAAGCCTCTTTTAAACGCTCTTGCAAAAGTCGAAATTATGCGCCAAAAACTTTTTAGCGTGGAATTTTTAGCGGGCGATGAGGATGAACTTCTCGTGACTTTAATTTATCATAAAAAAATCGACTCCTCGTGGGAACTTGAAGCAAAAAAAATCGCCGATAAATTAAAAATCGACATCATAGGAAGAAGCCGTAAAGTAAAAATTGTCTTAACAAAAGATTTCATACTCAGAAAAAAGGATAAATTCGA
>JALWKJ010000082.1 GCA_027081495.1 Campylobacterales bacterium
ATAAAGTCTCGTCTGTCATAGGTGAATTTGAATTAAAAAAAGATGAACAAAAACATCCTCTTTTTAGCCCTTTTGAATACGCGAGAGTTATTATAGACGGCGTGGATGCGGGATATATCTCAAGATTGCACTTAAATGCCGAAAAAGAGTTCGATCTTCCAAAAACATATGTTTGCGAAATCGATTTTAAAAGCTTGAAAGATGAAATCGTAAAAGCGAAAAACTATTCAAAATTTCCAATGCTAAGCAGAGACCTCTCTTTGCTGGTGCCAAAAAAGATTTCGTTTGGGAAAATAAGAGAAAACTTAAACGATAAGCTGCCAAAAGAGATAAAATCGTTTTATCCTATAGATGTTTATGAAAATGAAGAGCTTGGGGAGTTTTTGAGCTTAACGGTTAGGTTTGAAATAGGTTCAAACGAGAAAACTCTAAATGAAGATGAGATCAACTCTATCGTTGAAAAGATTCTTGATATTTTAAAAAAGAGCTTGGATATAGGAATAAGATGAGTTTTTTGGTAGTAAAAAGAGCAAAAAGTTTTAAAATAGATTTATCGGATATAGCCTCCGATAAATCTATTTCGCATAGGTGCGCCATATTTTCGCTTTTAAGCGATGGAGCTTCAGTTATAAGAAATTATTTGATGGCTGAAGATACTCTAGCTACTCTTGAAATAGTAAAAAAATTGGGTGCTAAGGTAGAATTTTTTGACGATTTTATAAAAATCACTCCACCTATCAAGATAAATGAGCCTCCGGCTATTCTTGATTGCGGAAATTCCGGAACCGCGATTCGTCTGTTTATGGGATTTTTAGCTTCAAAAGAGGGATTTTTCGTACTATTTGGAGACGAGTATTTATGCAGACGACCGATGAAAAGGATCTCTAAACCTCTTAAAAGTATAGGCGCTTTGATCGACGGTAGAGAAGATGCGAATTTCGCTCCTATCTCTATTCGCGGGGTAAAAAATCTAGAAGGCTTTGAGTATGAATCGAAAATCGCTTCGGCTCAAGTAAAAAGCGCGATGATACTCGCCGCTTTAAATGCTTCAAAAGCCTCTTCTTACACGGAACCCCATCTTAGCCGAGATCATTCGGAGAGAATGTTAAAAGCGATGGGGGCGTCTATTTTAAGTGAAAATAACAGCATAAAAATCGAGCCTTTAAAAAAACCGCTTGATCCTTTGGATATTAGGATCCCTTCGGATCCTTCAAGCGCGTTTTTCTTTGCCGTAGCGGCGGCTATTGTGGAAAATTCAACGATTAGGATTAAAAATCTATCCTTAAATCCGACGAGAATCGAAGCCTACAAGGTTTTGCGAAAAATGGGAGCGAATATAGAATTTATAGAAAAAGAGAATAAGTATGAGCCTATAGGCGATATCGTCGTAAAAAATGCGCCTCTTTCTTGCGTCGAGGTTAATGAAAATATAGCCTGGCTTATTGATGAATTGCCGGCTCTTAGTATAGCGATGGCATACGCTAAGGGGAAAAGCGTCGTAAAAAATGCGAAAGAGCTTAGGGTAAAAGAGAGCGATAGGATAAAAAGCGTTGTAAGAAATTTAAAAGCATGCGGTATAAAAGCGGATGAGTTTGAAGACGGTTATTTTATAGAGGGTTCAAAGATGAGTGAAGCCGTCGTTGACTCCTTCGGCGATCACCGCGTAGCAATGAGTTTTGCCGTAGCGGGGCTTAAATGCGGTATAAAAATAGAAGATGTGGAGTGCATAAAAACTTCTTTTCCCAACTTTATAGATATTTTATCAAAAATCGCAGAGGTGAATATTGGAGATTAGATTAGCTGAAAATTACGGTTTTTGTTTCGGTGTGAAAAGAGCGATCGATATAGCCGAAAAGTCGAAAAACGCTTCGACATACGGTCCTTTGATTCATAATAAAGAAGAGATAAACAGGCTTGAAAAAAACTTCAATGTCAAAACGGCTCATGATATAAAAAAACTCAGCCAAAGCGATAAAGTGATCATTCGAACTCACGGAATCGTTAAAGAGGAGTTAAAAGAGCTTCAAAAAAGCGGTAAGCAGATAGTAGATGCGACCTGTCCTTTTGTAACGAAACCGCAGCAAATAGTTCATAAAATGAGTGAAGAGGGGTATAGAGTCATAATATTCGGCGACGAAAACCATCCCGAGGTAAAAGGGGTGAAAAGTTATGCGATCAATGAACCGATTGTCGTCATATCCGTTGATGAATTAAAAGATCAATATTTAAGCTCCAAAGTCGCGGTTGTTTCTCAAACCACCAGAAAGATAGCCGAATTTATGAAAATAGTTAATTTTTTGATCGAAAATGTCAAAGAAGTAAGAGTTTTTAATACAATTTGCAACGCGACTTTCGAAAATCAAGACGCCGCATATAAGCTCTCAAAAGAGGCTGATGTCATGATAGTAATCGGCGGTAAAAACTCTTCAAATACCAAACAGCTTTATACGATAGCGAGTTTAAATTGTAAAGAGAGCTATCTGATTGAAACGCAAAACGAGCTAAAAGAGGAGTGGTTTGAAGGCAAAAAGATTTGCGGCATTACGGCAGGCGCTTCTACGCCGGATTGGATCATAGAAAATATCATTGAAAGAATAAGAAAAATTTCTGTATAATAGGTCAAAATTAAAAAAATTGTGCAAAAGGATAGTGATGTTAAACGAGGCGGGCTCAAAAGCTCATAGTAAAAGTGCCATCGAGGCGATGGAAATAGGTGATGAAGATGATTTTGCATCGATGTTTGAAGCGTCGATTAAAGAGGAAAAAGGCGGAAATATCGTCGAAGGCGTCATAGTTGCGGATAAGCCGGAAGAAAATAGTATTTTAGTAGATGTAGGCAAGAAGCAAGAGGGCATACTAAGACGAGATGAGATTCTCGATGAAAACGGAGAACTCCTTTTTAAAACAGGCGACAAAATCACGGTTATGATCACCGGATATAGAAACGAGCGTCCCGGTCTCTCATATAAAAAAGCTTTAAGAACGAAAAAAGTTGAAGATTTTATAAAAAGTTATGATCCGCAAGGCGAACCGGTCATATTGGAAGGGAAAATTATAGGTAAAAACAAAGGCGGTTTTATCGTTGAAAGCGATGAAGGAATTGAAGTGTTTTTACCAAAATCTCAGGCTTATCTTAAGGATACGAAAGCGACTATCGGTAAGAAGGTAAAACTTCAGGTTTTAAAAGTCGATAAAGAGAGTAACTCCGTCGTAGGTTCCAGAAAAGTTTTGATAGAAGCCGAAAGAGCAAATAAAAAAGAGATTATAGATTCTCTTTTCGCAAGTGACGAGCCGAAAGAGGGCGTAATAAAAAAGATCACAAGTTACGGTATGTTTGTTGATGTAGGAGGAGTTGACGGACTTGTTCATTATAGCGAGATAAGCTATAAAGGACCGGTAAATCCTTCAAAACTTTACGAAGAGGGTGAAGTAGTGCCCGTTAAAGCGATCGGGTACGATGAAGCCAAAAGGCACTTGTCGCTTTCCATAAAGGCGGCTACTCCAAATCCATGGGATGATCTTCAAGAGCAGCTTGAAGTCGGCGACGCCGTAAAAGTGCAAGTTAGCAATATCGAGCCGTATGGAGTTTTTGTGGATCTTGGAAACGATGTAGAGGGATTTCTTCATGTATCGGAAATATCTTGGGATAAAAATATAAAACATCCGAAAGATTATCTTGAGGTAGGAGAAGAGATCGATGTCGAAATCGTTGAGATGGATTTTGAGAAACAAAAACTTCGCGTATCTTTGAAAAATGTTTTACCCAAACCTTTTGACGAATTTAAGAAAACTCACAAAAACGGAGATATAGTAAAAGGCGTCGTGACTACTATTACCGACTTTGGAGCTTTCGTGAAAATAGGTTCGGTAGAGGGGCTTCTTCATAACGAAGATGTATCTTGGGATAGAAGCGTAAAGGCGAAAGGTCTTTTAAAAGAGGGTGACGAAGTAGAAGTTAAAATCGTTAGAATCGATCATGATAATGAAAAAATTTCGCTCAGTAAAAAGGATCTTGAAGAGAGTCCTATAGAAAAATTCGCCAAAAATCATAAGCCGAACGAAATAGTAAAGGCAAAAGTCAGAGATATAAAAGATTTCGGTGTTTTTGTAGAGCTTGAAGACGGCGTTGACGCCTTGATTCGTCATGAAGATCTAGGCGAGAAAAAAGCCGAAGATCTCGAAATAGGGGAAGAGCTAGAAGCGGCGATCTCTTTTATAGATGTTGAAAAAAACAGAATAAGACTATCGGTTAAAAAAGTTTCACGAATAAAAGAGAAAGAAGCGTTGAATTCATACAACGATGATACTAAAACGACTCTCGGGGATGTTCTAAAAGATCAGCTTAGGTAATTTATGCCAAAGAAATACCACTATATCACTATTGCGTTCTTGGCAATCGCAACGGTGATTTCGGTGGTTCTTATATATAGATTCATTTCAATCGAGCAGGATTACTTGCATGTTCGAAACAACGATGTGAATTTTTCGGATATTTTAGCTATCATAAAAGAGACTGATCAAAGCGATAGCTGGATATACAAAATGTATCTTCATAAAAAACAAAGCAGCTTCTCTTATCCGCGAACCGTCTATCATATAAAACTTAATTCAGGGGAATAAATGCAAACCAAAAAAATAATTGTCTGTGATAAAATTCATCAAAAAGGATTGGATCTGTTGGCGTCTCAAAGAGATATGGAGTATCTTGACGCTTCGGATATGGATAAAGAAAAGCTTTTGGAGATTATCGGCGAGTATGATATCGCGATTACCAGAAGTTCAACGGATGTAGATGAAAATTTTCTTCAAAAAGCCGACAATATAAAAGCGATCGTAAGAGCCGGAGTGGGCGTTGATAATGTAGATATCGAAGGATGCAGCAAAAAAGGCATTATCGTTATGAATGTGCCTACCGCCAACACGATCGCCGCCGTCGAACTGACGATGGCGCATATGCTCAGTTGCGCTAGAAGTTTTCCAAACGCGAACAATCACCTAAAACTTGATCGCATATGGAAAAGGGAAAAATGGTACGGTATAGAGCTTAAAGATAAAAAGCTCGGGATTATAGGTTTTGGAAATATCGGAAGTAGAGTCGCTAAAAGGGCGCTGTGTTTCGAAATGGATGTGATAACTTATGATCCGTATATAGATCCGGCAAAAGCAATCGATATGGGAGTCGCTTATACCAAGAATTTTGACGATATCCTAAATTGTGATTTTATAACTATTCATACTCCGAAAAATAAAGAGACGATCGATATGATAAGTTTTAAAGAGATTGAAAAAATGAAAGAGGGAGTTCGTCTCATAAACTGCGCTAGAGGCGGTTTATATAATGAAGAGGCTCTATATGAAGGGATAAAAAATAAAAAGATAGCATATGCCGGGATAGATGTTTTTACGAAAGAACCGGCTATCGATAACAAGCTTTTGGATCTTGAAAATATTTCAGTTACACCGCATTTAGGCGCGAATACTTACGAATCACAAGAAAAAATCGCTACTCAAGCGGTAGAACAGGCTATAAACGCCGCAAGAGGCGCTAGTTACCCAAACGCTTTAAATCTTCC
>JALWKJ010000083.1 GCA_027081495.1 Campylobacterales bacterium
ATAATATATTTTCTAAGTTTTTTATATTATGTTGCTTCAAATTTTGAATTAAAATATCTTTGTCTTTAAAATCTGTTGTTTTAGATTTATTATAAACATCCAGATCAATTTCTCTAAACATAATAAAATTGTTAAAAATATCAAAAATAAAATTGCAAGAAGAGACTTTATAAGCAAAACGGCGCTAAAAATTTCATCTAACTTTTTTTTCTCATGACGATTTACGGAAATAAGCTTCGTCGCGCTCAAATCAAAGCCGTAATCGCTAACCACAACTCCCATCCAAATGATGTAAAATATAAAATTATACTGTCCAAATCCGTCAACTCCAAGCACTCTGACGAGATATGGAAATACGATAAGAGGAACGAGATAGTTTACGCCCTGCAAAAGCAGCAGGGATATAAAGTTATCCGTTAATTTATATAGAGTGGTTCTATCGTCTTTCAAGATAAAGAGGATATGGCTTTAAGTGAATCTATCGCGGTTTTTAACTCATCTAGAGTCAACATATTGGTCGCGTCGCTTAGAGCTATCGAAGGATCGAAATGGGTTTCGAAAAAAAAGCCGTCAACTCCCACAGCCGCCGCGGCTTTTGCCAAAGGCGTTACGAATTCGCTTTTTCCGCCGCTTTTTCCGCCTTGTGCTCCGGGCATCTGCACGGCATGCGTAGCATCGAAAATTACGGGCGCAAACTCTCTCATAACAACAAGCGACCTCATATCCACTACAAGATTTCCGTAACCGAAACTACTACCTCTTTCGGTAAGCCAAAGCCCCGCCTTCTTAGCGTTTTTATAGGAGGCGTTATCGTATCCTCTCGTTTGAAGAACCTTCAAAGCCGAATACCGCATCTCATCGGGACTCATAAACTGCCCTTTTTTGATATTTATAATACACTCGCTTTTCGCGGCGCTTACGAGCAGATCGGTCTGGCGGCACAAAAACGCCGGTATTTGAAGCACATCCACGACGCTTGAGGCTTCATTTATCTGCCAACTCTCATGAACATCCGTTAAAAGTTTAAAACCGAACTCTTTTTGAACCTCTTCGAGCAATCTCAATCCCTCATGAAGTCCGGGACCTCTGAAACTCTCCAATGATGTTCTATTCGCTTTATCGAAGCTTGCTTTAAAATAAAAATCTATCTCTTTATCTTCATTGTATTTTACGAGATTTTCCGCTATTTTAAAGATAATATCTCTGCTTTCTATGACGCAAGGTCCCGCTATGAGTATCATGACTATTCCCAAATTTGAAGTTTGATTCTATTTTAGTAGTCTTTGGCTTTAATATTACATAGAAACAAACATATTTGTGTTATATTATCAATAAAAAAAGAGTATAAAAATGATGAAAATAGCCATCATAGGCAAACCCAATGTCGGTAAAAGTTCGCTTTTCAATCGTATAGTAAAAAAAAGAGAAGCTATCACTTCGGAGGTTAGCGGAACGACGAGAGATATAAAAAAAACGGAAGTTTTAATAAACGAAACCCCGGCTATCTTGTTCGATACCGGCGGTCTTGACGATTCAAACACGCTTTTTGAGAAAGTTTACAAAAAATCCCTCCAAGCCGCTAAAGAGGCGGATATAATCCTTTATATGGTTGACGGCAAAAGATTGCCCGACGATGAAGATAAGAGGATATTTTTTGAACTTCAAAAGCTCTCAAAAGATATAGCTCTTGTCGTAAACAAAATAGACAACGATAAACAACAGCTTGATATAGGATGGGAATTTAACTCTTTTGGAGCGAAAAATCTCTTTTTCCTCTCCGTTTCGCACAACAGGGGTACGAAAAAATTAACGGAGTGGATAGAGCGGAGATTAAAAACAAAACCGATCGCGCCTCTTTTAAGTCATGACGACGAGTTAGATCTTGAGGATTTTTTAAAAGAGTATCCGACAATCGAAGATAACACGAGCGAAACGGACAATGAAATAAAAATAGCGATAATCGGACGAGTCAATGTCGGCAAAAGTTCGCTTTTAAACGCTCTTTTAAAAGAGGATAGATCGGTCGTCAGCGAAGTCGCCGGCACTACGATAGATCCCGTGGACGAGCAGATAAGTTATAAAGAGAATCTATTCACTTTTATCGATACCGCAGGAATTAGAAGAAGAGGAAAGATCGAAGGCATAGAAAAATACGCGCTAAATAGAACGCAAAGTATGCTAGAAGACGCCGATATCGCGATTTTGGTTTTGGACGCGAGTGAAGATTTCAAAGAGCTTGACGAAAAGATCGCAAATCTCATCGACAAATTTGAGCTTGGATGTATCATCGTTTTAAATAAATGGGATAAAACGAAATACGACTATAAAAAAAGTGTTCAAAAAGTAAGAGATAGATTTAAATTTTTATCTTACGCTCCGATCTTGACGACTTCCGCTTTAACGAACAAAAGGGTTCACAAACTTCATGATATGATTTTAAAAGTTTATAAAAATTATACATTTAGAATACCCACGGCAAAATTAAACGAAATTTTAAAAAGAACAAATAAAAAACATCAACTACCCTCAGATCACGGTAAAGTGACAAAGATCTATTTTGGTGCGCAGTTTGACATCAAACCCCCTAGAATCGCTCTTATTATGAATCGTCCAAAATCTCTTCACTTTTCATACAAAAGATATATCGTAAATCAGTTAAGAGACTATTTCGACTTTACGGGCACTCAGATAATAATAGAAGCGAAAAAGAAAAAAAGCGATGAGGATTTTGAGCAATGAAAAATATTATTTTAATAGGTTTTATGGGCGTGGGTAAGGGAACCGTCGCGAGAGCTTACGCGAAAAAATACGATATTTTCGCGATAGACACCGACGATCTTATAGAGAGTCTTGAAAATAGAAAAATTAAAGAGATATTTGAACAAGAGGGAGAAGATTATTTTAGACAGCTTGAGAAAAAGACCGCGAATTGGCTCGCAAAAAATGTTCAAAACGCCGTTATCTCTACGGGAGGCGGTTTTTTCAAACAAAAAAAATTAAAAGATATCGGAGTCGTAATTTTACTCGATAGTTCGTTTGACGCGATATACAAACGCATTTTAACGCACCCCAACTCTCAGAAGAAGTTAAAGAAAAGACCGCTTTTTACAACTCCGCAAAAAGCCAAAGAGATATATAAACAAAGAGTACAAGGATATAAAGAAGTTGCCGATTTTATTATCGATGTCGAAAACAAAAACGCTTTTGAGATAGCAAAAGAGATCAAAAATTCGATATAGCTCTCTGAAAAACGCCGCTTTTTTAAGGCTTCAATAGATCGACAACTCGTTATAAAGAGAGTCTCTCTCAACGGGAATATAGCCGCTGTTTTTTATAAGAGAGACAAAAAGTTTAAGAGCTAGACCTTTAGCGCTTTTTGCTCCCGCCGCGGAATTTATAGACTCTTTTTGGATGGTTCCGTCAAGATCGTCCGCCCCGAAATTTTGAGCGACAAGAGACAGATTTACGGTAGAAGTAACCCAGTATGCTTTTATATGGTCAAAATTATCTAAAACTATGCGGCTTATCGCTATCGTCTTTAAAATTTCCTGGGATGAGAGAAAATTTTTCACATTTAAGTAATTGTTCTCTCTTTGATAAACAAGCGGTATGAAAGCGTTAAAGCCTCCGGTTTTATCTTGAAGCTCTCGCAATCTTATCATGTGATCTACTCTGTGAACTCTCTTTTCGACATGACCAAAGAGCATAGTAGCGTTTGATTTTTTGCCTCTTTTGTGCCAAAGCTCGTGAATTTGCAGCCACTCTTTCGAGCTCACTTTTCCTTTACAGATATAATCTCTTATCTCTTGATCAAATATCTCCGCTCCGCCTCCTGGCATCGAATCGACTCCGTTTTTTATCATAAGATCGATTATCTCTTCATAACTTTTATTATGTTCTTTTGCCAAAAAATCTATCTCGGCGGCCGTAAGCGCTTTTATGTGTATATGAGGATAATCGTTTTTTATTTTTGAAAAAATCTCCATATACCACTCTAACGAGGCGTTGGGATTGTGAGCGGATACTATATGAACCTCTTTTATACCCTCTTTTGAAGAGTTCTTTACGATTTCAAGTATCTCGTCATGAGTTAGCGTATATGGATTGGGATTTTTTCGACTTGCGCTAAACGCGCAGAATTTGCAGATATCTTTACAGATATTCGTAGGATTTATATGCCTGTTGATATTGAAAAAACTCTTCTTTTGCCATCTTTTTTCTCTTATATCGTTTGCGAGAGAACCTAAAGAAAAGAGGTCGAGATCATAAAGTCTCAACGCCTCTTTTAAATCTACTCTTTCGTTATTTTTTACTTTTTCTATAATCTTTTTCAATTTTTTAGCGCTTCTTTTTTGGCGCTATTGTAACAAAAAGCTAGTTTAGTTTAGCTATATACGCGTCTCTTTGAACTCTTTTTACATTTTGAAGTTTCCTTTTCGCTTTCGCTTTTGTGCTAAAGGGACCGACTACGACATATGTCAAAGCCGTTTTGGAGCCTCTCTTTTTTATATACGGGATATCGGCTTTTTTTAACTTCTTTTCCGCGCTCAAAAGACCGTTTTTCGTTCTAAAAGCTCCAACGGATATATAATATTTTCCAAGAGAGTTAAATTGTTTTGGAGATTTGAGCAGTTTTGACATATAGCTTTTTTTAACTTTCGAGGTTGTAGGTTTTTTTGCCGCGACAACCGCCTTTTGAGGCTCTTGATCGATAATAACGCTTCTTTTCGCTTTAGCTTTTTTACCGATAGCCGTTTTGGCGCCCGGCTTGTTCCAGCCTGATAAATTATTTACGCCGCCTACATGTATGACATTTCTCTCCTGCGGTTTTTCGCTAAGTCTTTTAGTCACATAAGTATCGTCGCAAGTTGTGGCGTTTACATGATAGACAACTCCCAAAAGCGCGGTATAATCCACATCGCTCGTATCGATTTTCCATATCGTATTTCCCTCCGCAAATATGCTAAGCTCGGGAATAAAATTGTATCTAAAGCCGAGTCCGCCGCTTAAATACGCTTGAGATACATCATGTTTTTTGCCGTTTATCACTATATCGTTACTTAAAAATTCATATCCCATTCCAAGAGTTATATACGGTACGACATGATACTGCTCTTCGCCGTCAACTTCTATTTGAGTATAAAGCCTCTGCAAATCTATCGTGCTCGCGGTCTCTTTTATATCGATTTTATCCATTCTCTCATATCCGAGATTAAGGCCGTAAAAAGGCGTAAGCATAACCGTGCCTCTTATACCGTAGAGAGTATCGTCGCGCATCATAGAGTTTGAATCCGCAAAATTCTTCCCGAAATAACCGCCGACATGATAAGTAAATATAGGCTCTTTTGCAAAAAGTGCGGTTGCGCAAAACAGTGCAAATGAAAGGAGCGAAATTTTCTTCATAACAATATTCCTCATAATAATTTAATTCTACGAGTATATCGGATAGAAAAAAAATATCTTTAAAAATTTAGAAGAAAATTTATAACCGCAAAAAGCTTATGATTTTTATCGCCGCGCCAACAAACATTATAAATGAATTATCGAGAATACAAGAAAAAGCGATCTATGCCTTCAATCCTTCACTCAAAATCATCTTAATCAACGACTGATACGGTACATCCATACTATTTGCTTTGACTTTCAGCGCATCGATCATATCTAGCGGCAAACGAATGGAGATGCTTTTGGTTGTCTTTTTTAGATTAGGAAAGCGCACCCTTTTTGCTTGAGTCATATCTATATATTCTGTAACATCATGAGTCTGCCAAAAAATACGCTCTTCGTTTTCATCCTCAAAGGTAGGGATTGTTTTTGTTGGTTTCATAGAACTTTTTCTCCTTCCTTGTCATTTTTCTTGCCGAGATAACGCGTATGAGATTATTTCTTACGGTAAAAACTACCATAATTTTTTCATTTGCGTTATCTATACCAAAAGCGATACATCGACACTCGTTTTCCGAATGGGAAAAATCCTCTACAATAATAAGAGGTTCATTGAAAAAAATCTCTTCGATCCTCTTAAAGTTCACTCCATGTTTCTCTTCATTTTTATAGACATTGCCATCATCCCAGTCAAAGCCGACCAAGGATTCCACATCCAAACACTCAAACTCCATATCCGCCCTTTTGTATATTGCTATTATATACAATTTTTCTTAAATGCAGATAATTCGGATATTATTGAAGAAGCTTTACATTTAAAGCGGCAAAGAACACTATGAACAGAAAATGATAGGGATATATATTGTGCACGATGAGTAAGCTCATCGTGCCGTAGATTATGGAAATCTTTTAACAAACGCCTTTTTCGACAATCTTTTAAGATATCTAAGAGCCACTAACGCCTCTTTTCTACTCTCATAAGGTCCGACTAAAACAAGCGTCGCGTCTTTGTTGAATCTCGTTGTATTGTATAGTACATGAGGATAATTTTTTCTCTCGAGTTTTGATGTTAAAATCTCTCCGTTTCCTTTAAAAAGAGCCGCAAGCTGCACATAGTAACCTTCGGCGATTTCAGCGCTTTTGGCACTCTCTTTTTCTTCTATAACGGGTTTGTCTTCAAACTCGACTACTTCATTCTCTACCGGAATCGTCTGAGCTACGGGAATTGACTCTTGTTCGACAACGCTTTGTTTAACTATAGTTTGGGTTTGGGGGCTTGGCTGTTGAATCTGCACGGGAGCTTGGACGGGCTGCGGGGTTTTGCACATCTTTGCAAATTCATCCAAAGAGAGCGCCGCGGGAGTTTCACAGCTTGAAGCCGGTTTTTTCTCACTCTTTTGACCGAATTTCACGCCAAGTCCGACGGTTGCGATGATGTCGTTATCGCCGTTTTCAATCTTGTGCATGCCTTTTACTTCCGTCAAGAGGTTAATATTATCGTTTATATCGAATTTTACTCCGACACCTCCGTTATAATAACCCTGAGAATCGTCATTTGTGGTTTTAACCGTATTTCCATGCGTTCTTTCATAACCTATACCTCCGGTGAGATAAGGTCTTACTTTATTTCCGGGAGCCTCTACGATAAGATTTAACGAACCTCTTTCTATATCGGTATCGCCTCCTCCCAGCGTTTCGTTTTTAAGAGAAGATTCCAAAGTAGCCTCAAGCGCGATATTGTCCGTCGCGTAAGCCGCGGCTCTTACGCCAAAAAGCACTTTATTATCTTTTAGCGTCGTATCTTTGTTGTAAATTTTTTTGCCTATCGTGGGCGTCAACTCAAAATGCGCCGCATTTAGAGTAAAAAAAACTCCAAAAACGGACAAAACCGTCACTCCTTTTAAAAGAACATTCATTCTCATCTCCTTATATAAACAAATTTAGCCGATTATAAGTCAAATGTGATAATGATGCATTAAAAAAATTTAATCAATTAGTTGATATAATTTAACTTTAATAATAAAAAAGGGAATATTTTTGAAACTTCAAATGAACATCGAGGATCTTATAAATAAAAACGGTTCGGATTTTGAAGTCTCAAAAACGATCAAAGAAACGATATTGTCTTATCTGCAATCTCTTGACGAAGTTTTCAAATTGGATCAGGGTAAAAACTTTCTTGTTCGACATACAAAAAATCTCGATATTATCATCTCTTCAGTCTATAGATATATACTTCGCACGCATTTTAAAGAGTTCATGCCGCTTATGAACTCCGTACCGATCACGATAATAGCTATGGGTTCATACGCTAGAGAACAGCTTTGCGTCTATTCCGACATTGATTTGCTTGTCGTCTATAAAGAGACTCCCGCATACAATCTTCTTCCCATGATAGAATCGTTTTTACAAATCCTCTGGGACAGCGGTCTTAAACTCGGACACAGAGTACATAAAATAGATACGCTTTTTGAGGCGAGCCTTAGCGATCATACGATAAAAACGGCTTTTTTGGAATCGAGATTCATATGCGGATCGAAATATCTTTGGACCGGAATCGAGCACTCTTTATCAAATATCAGAAACTATAAACAAAAAGAGTTTATACTTCAAAAGATAAACGAAAAAGAACTATGCGCAAAAAAATACCCTTTTAGCATGCAGCCGAATATCAAATCCTCTCCGGGAGGATTAAGGGATGCGAATCTTCTTTTATGGATAGCCAAAACGAGATTTAATGTTAGCAAGATTAAAGAGCTGCCCTCAAGATATATAAGCGACAAAGAGTATAAAGAACTTATGATCTCTTTGGAATATTTATACCGAGTGCGCTCGGCTCTTCATCTAAGTGCCGGAAAAAAAAGAGACGAACTTATACTCGAATATATACCCGATGTCTCTTTGAAACTAGGTCTTTCACAAACAAAAACGGTTCAAAAGACATTTGAAGCGATGCATCATATAAGATCGGTCTGCGCCGTCGTTATCAAAAGAGTTACTCATACCCTCTTTTTCGATTCAAAAAATATTTCCCGGCTTAAAAAATCAAGAATCGCCAAAAATCACTTTTTTTGCCGAGATAAACACTTAACCTCTTTACACTCGTCAAAACGACCTATGATAGAGATATTGGATTCGCTTTTGCCCTATTGCGACAAAAAACAGTATTTTGATATAAGTTTTATATATTCGCTAAAAAACGCTTCCGTTTACAATCTCGATAAAAAGAGATTGAGCTCTTTTTTAAAATCTCTTTTTTATAAAAATAGACCGTCCTTTCTTTTTGAAGCCCTTTATAACGCCCATCAACTAAATATCGTCGTAGCGCCTCTAAGAAAAGTGGCTTATCTTCCTCAGTTTGACGGATACCATAAAGACCCGGTCGATATTCACAGCTTAAACACTCTCAAAGCCCTTGAAAATATCAACGATCATTTCGTAAAAGAGGTGTTCGACTCTTTGGATAAAGATCAAAAGGCGATTTTGCGCCTTGCCTCTTTTTTACATGATTGCGGCAAAGGCAGAAAAAAAGACCACTCTGTTTTGGGCTCGATTATCGTAAAAAAATACGCTTTAACGCTTGGCTTTGACGAAAAACAGGCTTCGTGGGCATATACCCTCGTACTTCATCATACTCTCATGAGCAATACGGCTCATAGAGAAGATATATACAGCGAAAAAATCATCTACTCGCTTATGGCGAAAATTGGCTCTATACTGATTTTGAAAATGCTTTATGTTCTAACATACGCCGATATAGCCTCCGTTTCAAAAAACGCATACTCTCCAAACAACGCAAAACTTCTAAACGAATTATACAAACTTTCGCTGGAAGCGTTTTCGAATCAAACGGTTTTAACGGAAACGACAAAACGGATAAAAAAGGAAAAAGCCCTGTCAAAATCTCCCGGGTTTGCCATTTTACCCAAAGCTCTTCAAAAAAAGATTTTAAATATCGAATCGAATCTTCTTTTTTTGAAGTTTTCTCCTCAAAATATCATCGATATCGCATCCTGGGTTTATAGACTTAATCAAAACTTTGAATACAAAATACAAAACCACACTCATCTGTGTATAGATATCATAAGAAAACAGAGTGTCAATCTAGGATATATCCTCTCTAAACTCTCAAATCTAAATGTGGTAAATATGGATATATATAAATTTTTCGACGGTATAAAATTTTTTAAAATAGAGTTTGAAGAGAAGATCGACGACGACGAACTCGTGTATATCCATAAGATTTTAAAAGACGCCCTCGTATTTGATAAAAAACCGAAACTTAAAAACCTGAATATTTCAAAAAAGCAGATCGATATAAATTGCGAGCATTCAAAAACATACGCTAAAATGAATATAGATTGTCCCGATCAAAAAGGATTAATCGCTAATATTATGACGATTTTTGACGATATAGGCATAGACATCGCTAGTGCAAAAATACAAACTATTAAAAAAAGAGCAAGAAATCTGATTTTAATAGAAAAAAACGGCAAATTTTGCACAAACAAAGAGATTGTCGTTAAAAGATTGACTTCAAATAATAAGGAATAGATATATGTGTGGAATTGTAGGGTATATCGGAAACGAGGATATCAAAGAGATACTTGTTGACGGACTAAAAGAGCTTGAATACAGAGGTTACGATTCGGCGGGAATAGCGGTGCTTCAGGATAATGAAATTCACTCTTTCAAAGCCGTAGGCAAACTTCAAAACCTAGTAGAAAAAACAAAAGATTTCACTGTAGAAAATTTCGGCATGGGTATCGGCCACACGAGATGGGCGACGCATGGAAAACCGACAGAGATAAACGCCCATCCCCATCTAGGCGAATTTAGTTATGTCGTTCATAACGGAATCATAGAGAATTATCAAGAACTAAAAAAAGAGCTCTCCCAAAGCGGGGTTGCTTTTTTAAGTCAAACCGATACGGAAGTGATAGTGCACCTTTTTGAAAAAAATTATGAAAAACTAAAAGACTCTTTTAAAGCGTTTGAAGCTACGGTCGAAAAACTTGAAGGCGCTTACGCGGTATTGCTTATAACAAAAGTTGACCCTCAAAAAATCTTTTTTGCAAAAAACGGCTCGCCCATGATAGTCGGAAACGATGGAAAAGGCGATATCTTTTTCGGTTCAAGCGACGCCGCGCTTATAGGTAAAGCGAATGAAGTCATCTATCTTGACGACGGAGATTACGGTTATACATCATCAAAAGAGGGAATCGTTCTTCTATCCGACAAAAAGCCCAAAGCTTTAAATAAAAAAGCTTTGACGGGAGATAAAATATCCGCGCAAAAAGGCGGCTTTAGATTTTTTATGGAAAAAGAGATATATGAGCAGAGCGAAGTTCTCGTCGATACGATTATGGGAAGAGTTTTGGATGAAAAGATATATTTTGAAGAGCTTGACGAAAACTTTTTCGACGGTATAGAAGAGATAAAAATATGCGCATGCGGAACAAGTTACAACTCGGGACTTGCCTGTTCATACCTTTTTGAGAGACAAGCCAAAATCAAAACTTCGGTAGAGATAGCTAGTGAATTTAGATATAAAGAGCCTCTTTTGGATCCAAAATCTCTTTTTGTCGTCATAAGCCAAAGCGGTGAAACCGCCGATACCCTCGAAGCTTTAAAAATGGCAAGAAGCGCCGGTTTAAAGACTCTGGCTATTTGTAATGTTGACAACTCCTCAATCGTTAGAATCGCCGATCATACTCTCTTAACGAGAGCGGGTATAGAAAAAGGCGTTGCGAGCACAAAAGCTTTTGCGACGCAAGTGATGGTTATGTGGATGCTCTCTTTATATATAGCCCAACACAAAAAGAGCATGAGTAAAGAAAATATCTTATCCGAAATAGAAGCCATAAGACATATTCCAAACGCCGTCGTCGTAGAAAATAGACTTCATGAAAAGATAAAAAGGCTCTCAAAAAGGTATCTTCACGGACATGGTTTCTTTTTTATAGGAAGAGATCTTTTTTATCCTCTAGCTCTCGAAGGCGCGCTCAAACTAAAAGAGATATCTTATCTTCATGCCGAAGGTTATCCGGCGGGAGAGATGAAACACGGTCCTATCGCTCTTGCCGATAGCGAACTTTTTACGATAGCTCTTATGCCAAAAACCCTTCATTACGATAAAGTAAAAAGCAATGTGGAAGAGTTAAGCGCAAGAGACGCGACGATACTCGCGATTTCACCTGAGAGATTTGAATTGGCGGACGACTATGTTCACACATATCATAGCGATCATCCGATGAGTGAATTTTTCGAGATGATGGTCGTAACCCAGCTCTTGGCTCTTGAAGTTTCCATAAGACTCGGAAACGATGTAGATATGCCAAGAAATCTCGCTAAAAGCGTTACCGTAGAATAATCCCAAGGTAAACCTTGGGCTCTTTTATTTATCCGAAATTCTCACGATTTTATCGCTTGCCCAGACCGCCAAATCTTCGTCATGAGTTATCATGAGTATGCCCACATCTTTTAAAAATTTCATCAATAGTTTCATAACATCAAGCTGTACGACATTATCAAGCGCCGATGTCGGTTCATCGGCGAGGATGAGTTTTGGTTTTTGCAAAAGCGCGCGAAGAATGGAGCATCTTTGAAGTTGACCTCCGCTTAGATTGTGCGGTTTTTTATCAAGAAGCGAACTTTCTAAATTTAAAATATCCAAATATTTATAAAGCTCGTCTATCGACGCCACCTCTTTTATTTGCGACAATATAGAATAAGTCGGATGAAAAGAGCTATACGGGTCTTGAAAAATCTGCGCGTATTTAGCGCTTTTTATCACCCCTTTTACGGGTTTTAGCTCTTTTGTAATAAGCTCAAACAGCGTGCTTTTTCCGCTGCCGCTCTCTCCGACGATCGTGATAACTTCGCCCTTTTTCAAAGAGAGATTGAAGTTATCGTAAAGAACGCGTCTTTTGTCGTAATAAAATGTGAGATTTTCGATCTCCAATACTTTTTGCATCAGTTACGAATTTGTCCGTTTCCGTATATTTTATATTTATAGGTCGTAAGGTCGTTTATCCCCATAGGACCTCTGGCATGAAGTTTATTCGTACTTATTCCGACTTCCGCTCCAAAACCGAACTCCCCTCCGTCGGTAAACTGAGTAGAAGCGTTTATATAGACGCACGCCGCATCGACTCGGTCGAGAAATTTCTCGCCGATCGTATAATTTTCGGTAATGATAGATTCAGAGTGCCCCGAGCCGTATTTTTTAATATGCTCTATGGCTCCATCGACTCCCGAAACTATTTTTATAGAGAGAATATTGTCAAGATACTCCGTGTAAAAATCCTCTTCAAAAGCCTCTTTGATTTCGATAATGGATCTTGTTTTCTCACAGCCTCGAAGTTCGGTTTCGTGTTTTAAAAACGCTTTTTTTATCTCTACGAGTATTAGAGGAGCTATATTTTCATCTACCAATAGAGTTTCCATCGCATTACAGATTCCCACCCTTCGACATTTTGAATTTATGACTATATTTAAAGCTTTATCTATATCCGCGTCTTCGTCTATATATACATGACATAAACCTTTATCATGTTTTACCACGGGAACCGTAGCGTTTTCGCTCACAAACCGAATAAGCCCCTCTCCTCCTCTTGGGATGATAAGATCGACATATCTATCCATTTTTATAAGTTTAGAAACTCCTTCTCTGGAAGAATCGGGCAATAAAGAGATTATCTCTTTTGGCAAACTATTTTCAACAAGTACGCTTTGGAGTAATTTGGCGATGATTTTATTTGAATACTGCGCCTCTTTTCCACCTTTTAAAACGGAAACATTTGAGCTTTTAAAACACAAAGCCGCCGTATCGCTTGTAACATTGGGACGAGATTCATAGATGATCGCTATGACGCCTATGGGTATGGAAACTTTTTGTATATTTAGCCCGTTGTCAACCCTCCATCCCTCAAGAACCCGACCTACGGGCTCTTTTAAAGAAGATATTTCTCTTATCGAGTCCGCCATAGCCTTTATTCGATTTTTATCTAAAATCAATCTATCTATCATAGCGTTTGAGAGATTATGCTTTTTGGCGTATGAGAGATCTTTTTTATTTTCACTTATGATTTGGGCGCTGTTTTCTTCAAGGGCGTTTGCCATCAAAAGAAGGATTCTTTTTTTCTCGCCCGCTTTCAAAGAACCGCAAACCCCCGCCGCATCTTTCGCTTTTTGTAAAAACTGTTCCATAGACACTCCTGTTTTATTGGCGATTATAGCATAGCCCTCTATATGAACAGTTGATACGGCTCCTTTCATTTCTAATTGCTTTTTAAGCAAAAAGTGCTATAATTGCGCTCAAAATCGCTAATCAAAAGGACAATTTATGGCACATAAAAAAGGTCAGGGTAGTACCCAAAACAACAGAGACTCTGCAGGACGAAGACTGGGTGTTAAAAAGTTCGGCGGCGAATTTGTCAGAGCCGGAAACATCATTATCAGACAACGAGGCACAAAAGTACATACGGGTGAAAATGTCGGCATAGGCAAAGATCATACTATCTACGCTTTAGTTGACGGTTTCGTAAAATTTCAAGTAAAAGACAAAAAAAGAAACAAAGTTTCCGTCATACCGGCAGAAGCGTAATCAAAATCGGCGGTTTTTTTAAACCGCCTCTTGCTATAGAGTATTATTTTCCTTTCGCTTTTTGTATAGAGTCTATATAGGCGTAGTTTATATCGATCTCTTTGTCTTTTGGAAGATTTTGCGAAAGGGCGTCAAGGACTTTATTGAAATCGTCAAAAAGATAGTTTGCGTAACTTCCTGGTATCGGATTTATCTCGTTTAAATAAATCTCATCGTCTATAACGAAAAAATCACATCTAATAAGCGCTCCTTCAAACATACCTTTATAGATCTTTTTGAAACTTTCCTTAAGCCTTCTCTTTAAAGACTCCTCTATTTTTGCTTCTAAAACCTGTTTTGTTCTGGAAAAATCGAGATATTTTTTCTCAAAATCCAAAAACTCCTCTTTTTGAGGCTCTTCTATAGTAGAAAATATAAAATCTTCGCCCATGCAACCGGCAAGATTATACTCTTTTACACCTTCCATAAAAGGCTCGATTATCACGCTTTTATCAAATTCGTACGCAACATCCAAAGCATAAGATAATTCGCTTTTTTCTCTTACTACGCTAACGCCGATAGAACTGCCTAATCTCAAAGGTTTTACGATTACGGGTAAAGGAGTTTTTATCTCATACCCGCCTTTTTGCAATAGTTCATAATCTATAGTTTTTATTCCGATCTCTTTTGCATACCATTTCGTATATAATTTATTGTAGCTGATAACGCTAGCCTCGATTCTAGGACCGATATATTTTATCTCAAAAAAATCCAACAACGCGGCTATTTTACCGTCTTCCCCGTCTCGTCCGTGGATAAGATTTATAAGAATCTCAAACTCCGCCCTGTTTTCTTTAAGAAGCGATTTTTGATAAAAACCTCCCTTTTTAAGAGTTAATTTAGGACTTTTTTTATATTCGCCGCTACTAAATAGCTTTGATTTTAGAAGTTTTGGAGAAATCAGATAAAAATCTCTGTCTTTATCGCAAAATATAAAAACCGCCTCCTCTTTCAATACATTTTTAAGAGCTATGGCGCTTACGATGCTTACTTCATGTTCAAAACTGGATCCGCCGAAAACCAAACCGTATTTCACAAAAATTCCTTTATTTATCTTAAGTTCTTTAAAGCTTCTTTTATAAGTTCTTGAGTATTTTCACCTTTAACCGACAAGAGGACTTTTTTAATTTTCTCTTTTTTAAATCCTAAACTTTCAAGCGCCATCGACGCCTCGTTTTTAGCGATTGAAAAAGCGTCTATATCTTTAGATTCAAGCACGAAGTCTCCAAGCTCGACAAGAAGTCTTTTCGCGCTTTTGGGACCGATACCCGGAACCGATTTTATAGCGTTTACATCTTGATTTAAAACGGCTTTAGCAAAATCTTTGGGAGAAAATGTAGAACAAACGGCAAGCGCGGTGGAAGGTCCGATTCCCGTTATTTTTATCAGGCGGTCAAACATCTGTTTCTCTTCTTTGTCGATAAAACCGTAAAGATTTTGACTATCTTCTTTGAAAATCTGCGTAGTATGAAGCAGTATTTTCTTTTCTAAAATATTGGCGGCGCAATTTAGTGAAACATAAACAAGATATGTAAGACCGTTTGGCAGTTTTAAGTGTAAGAGGGTTGGTTCTTTATGAACGACTTCGCCTTCAATCGCGATTATCATTATAAACTTTATCCTTTTTTTCGTTCAAGTATGTACTTTCCGTCCTCCATAGTTTTTATAGTTATCTCTTCGCTCATCTCTCCATCAGTAAATAGATGCGAAACTTCAACCGGCGGCTCTACAACTTTGAACTTGACTTCATTAAACTCTTTCCAGACCGACTTGTTAACTACCTTAGCGTCAAACACGGCATTTACAAGTTCTCTTAAATCGGCTTCGAAAGATTCGAGCTGCATTTTATCATCTTTTAACTCTTTTAACAATAAATTATGCTCTTTAATATTCGCGTTATTGTCTTTAAGTTTATTTATAAGAGATGTCGGTATGGGAGTTTGCCTTCGTTTTAAATCGATGATAGTATCGTTTATCTGTTTAATATTGTCTTTATCGTTTTGTATTTTTCTTCTTAAATGTTTTATCTTTTTGCTTAGCTCTTTTATTTTCTCTTTTTTGGTCTTGATCTTCTCTTCCGTTTTTTCGACTTTTTCTTTAAAATCTTTTTGAGATTTCGGATCTATTATAAATTTGTTGCCGTTTCCGTTTAAAAGATCTATCTCAATATAATGAGACGCGAATACGCTTACATTGGAGAGCACTTCGTTAAGATAGACATCTTTTGCTATAATCTCGCCTCCCGAAACTTTATCGATATAAACGGTATTCGCTTCGACTTTTCCGTTCTCAAGAGTCCCTATCCTTACGATATCCGCTTCGACTTCTCCTTTATGAAGATTTATTTCAACTTCTTTTGCGACGATTTTGGAGCTTTGATGAGTCTGTCCTCCTATCTCTACTTTGTCCGCGATTACTTCGGCGCCGCTGCCCATATTTCCGGCGGTTTTTACTTCGCTGCTTACGACTTTGACGCCTTGACCTATCGCATCGCTTAAAGAGTCTTTACCTTCGATATTGATTTTTATATCTTCATCGCCGCTCGCGTCTATCGAGCCGGTTGATCTGAAACTGACTTCATTTACGACCAACTCGTCTCTTATCTCAAAATGATTCTCTTTTTCGCTATATATAAAACCGCTTTTATTCGCATAATAATATATAACATTATCTTTCTCTTCCACTCTAAAATCTTCACTTACTACAATGTCGAGATTTTGCGAAATGTCTAATTTTTGAAAAGGTATGATATTGCTTTTACAATCTCGCCCGGCTCTTCCCTCTATCGATTTTCGAACTTCGATAACCAGATCGTTTTGACAAACGGTATGCATAAAATCTCGCTGGAAGTGATCGACTTTGTTTTGCGGCTCTTCTTTATTTTTATCCAAATAATGAAGAATGATTTCTCCGTTATTTTGATGAATAGGCTCATACCCGTCGCATACCGAGATAGTATAATCTTCGCTGATTTTACCGTTTACCTGAATATCCGATATCAACGCCCTAATTTGCGATTTCGACTCTTCTCTCATAAACCCGATCAAGATACCCAATCTCGCTTTTCTAACATCTATCTGAGACATAAGATCGCCGTAAAGAGAATCGCTGTAGGATATACCCTCTTGTTTTGGAACTTTAAGTACGACTTTCGTTAACGATTTATTAGCCCCCAAAGAGATTTTAAACGGTAGCTTTTTCCCTTTACGGCGTTTAAAAATCTCTATTTTTATTCGCTGAGTCATCTCGATATTCGGATTTGTGAGATTTTCCATACAAAAAAATCTCTCTTGCTCTATCGGGGTAAGCTCTTGATATTTCGGCGCACCCTTTTTTTTATAAAAAGTTTTATACGCCAAAATTTTAAAATCAAGCAGTTTTGGATTGATATTTTGTTTTAATGCGGTATTTTGAAGATCTTTGGCTACATTGTCGCTGTATATTACCACATTTTGAAAATCTTCGACATCAGTCGCGTTATAATCTTCTTTTTGCGATGATGATTTAAATATATCAAACAAAGCCACGATTTACCTTTTTAGAGTTATATTTTCTCTAAATCGGCAATGCAAAAAAAAAATTTAGTAAAAATTTAAATTATTCTATTTTTGAGAGTACCTTTTCTATATTTTCATCAATAGCAAAGCATCTGTCAATTTTACAAGCAATAAATCTATCTTCGCCTATCTCCTTTTTTAAAATAAACGGATATTTTAACGATTCGATTTTTTCCAAATTTGAAATCAACTCGCTTTTTTTGCCTTTTAAAAGCGTCCAGCCGTGTAAATATCCCAGATAAACTCTTGTAAGAGTCGAAAAAGATAGAGGATTTTTTACAAGTTCGTTTGAAAACTCCAACAATCTCTCTTTCGCGAAATCGTACGCATCATGATTTTCATAGATATTTGCCAGCTTAAACTCGTTTTCTATCATCACGCTAAGCGCGCTTTGATAAGATGAATCGTAAATATCCGCTTTTGTTTTAAAAGAGTCGTCGGACATATACCAGTTTGAGTTTTGATAAAATTTTAAAATCGCCTTTGTATTTAAATCCGCCGCTTTTTTCAAATAGTTCGTATCTAGCGTAAGATCGTAGGCGTCGATAAGCGCAGAAATCAAAAAAGAGTAGTCTTCGAGATATCCTTTTATTTTAGGCTTTTTTTCGAGAATAGTTTGATGATATAATTGAGCGTCTATATAAAGTTTATCAAGAAGAGTTTTAAGCGATAAAAGTCCCTCTTTTAGATACCTTTTATCGACAAGCGAAGCTTTTAAAAGCGCTTTTATAAAAAGTGCGTTCCATGATGTTTGAATCTTTTTATCTATAAAAGGATAACCGTTTTTTGACCTAAGAGTGAGCAAGATCTCTTTCGCCTTTTTTAATTTTTTCGGTTTTAAAGCCGCCCCGATGTAGGGATTTGTTTTGCCTTCAAAATTTCCTTTTTTCGTTATACCGAAAAAATTCAACACCTCTTTCGTCTCTTTATCGCTAAAACCGCCCTCTTTTAAAGCGTTTTTAGACGAATGATAATCAAATAAAAAATATTTCCCTTCCTCGTCGTCGCTATCCGCATCGCTTGCGCTATAATAAACTCCGTTTTTTCCGAATCTCTTTTTAATATTTTCGATACTATCGACGACAACCTCTTTGAAGAGTTCGTTTTTGGTGATTTTATAAGCTTGAGTATAAACGGCTATTAGTTCGGCATTTGTATATAACATTTTTTCAAAGTGGGGTATCATCCATTTTCTATCGGTGGCGTAACGATAAAATCCTCCCTCTATCTGATCGTAAATTCCTCCTTTTGCCATCGCTTCAAGAGAACTATTTGCCAAATAAAGAGCCTTTTTGTCAAGAGTCAGTTCATATATAGTTAAAAGCGTATTTAAAGTGCCGGCGTGAGGAAATTTCAGCTTTACCCCTATGCCGAAATATTCATTATCAAAATTTTGCAAAACGGTTTCGATAAAAAGATTCGACAACTCGTTTGGTTTTAAATCCATCTGTTTTGAAGACGAACTCTTTTTCAAACTCTCGTTTATAGCGGCTTGTAACGAATCGGCGCTTTTTAAAACTTTTTTCTTTTGATCTCTATAAAGCTCGTATAGATACTCGGTTATACCGATCATCCCTACCCTGCCGTATCTATTTTCAAGCGGCAGATATGTGGCTGAGAAGATAGGCTTTTTGTCGGGAGTCATAAAAATACTAAGAGGCCATCCTCCGCCCCTTTTATTCATGAGCATATAGATATCTTGATAATACTTGTCGATATGAGGGTACTCTTCCCTATCGACCTTTATACATATAAAATGTTCGTTTAAAAATTTTGCGAGTTTCTCATTTTCAAACGACTCCCGCTCCATCACATGACACCAGTGGCATGTAGAGTATCCTATGGAGAGAAAAATAAGCTTATTTTCTCTTTTAGCTTTTTCAAAAACCTTCTCTTTCCAAGGATGCCAGTTTACGGGATTGTGAGCATGCATAAGAAGATAAGGCGACTCTTCGTTTATAAGTTCGTTAGTGTATCGGTTCGCGCTTGACATTGTGATTATCGCTCCAAGAATAAGTTTTTTTATCATTAAAAACTCCTTGGAGCATTATAGTACAGATTCGTAAACGAAACTTATTTAAAATTCGTGACTTAACTCTTTTATCTTTTTTTCCAAAAGTACGATTATATTGTCTTGATTTTTAAGCAACTGTTTTTTTTCGCGAAGCTCTTTTAAAAGAAGCTCTTTATCATGTTTTATCATTTGAAAATCTTTTTGAATCTCTTTTATCAAATTTTCAAGTTCACCGTAATTTTGTTTTAACTCGTCCAAAAGCTTACGGGTATGTTTTAACTCTTTCTCTTTTTCAAGTAAAAGAGCGTCATTTTCGCTTTGAGTTCTTTGCAAAATTCGAAGATCGCTTTTTACCTTTATAATAGTCTCGTTTTTCTCGTTTATGATATTTGTTAATTTTACTATCTTTTCTTCATACGACTCTCTAGCTCTCGCCTTTGCGTAAAGATAACCTATCAAATAACCGAATCCTATAATCGCGATTAAACCCAAAGTCAACTCTGTGATAAACTGTGTCAAATCCTACTCCTTCTTATTATGATTTCTACTCTTTTATTGCTTATATCAGCCGTATCGTCGCTTACGGGATAGCGATTGCCGTAACCGACGCTTTTTATCTTAAACGAAGCGAGGCTTTTTTGTAGATAGTTTGAAACCTCTTTTGCCATATCCGAACTTACAAAAAGAGGCTGACCTTTTTGCGTATGCCCCTCTACCGAAACGGTTAAATTCTTATTTTCAACAGTTTTTAAAAGCGAAACTATTTTTTCAAGACTCTTCTTATCCGCCTCGTCGATATGAGCGCTTTTTTGCAAAAGAGCATGAGAGCTTAAAATATCTTTTATTTCATTTTTTATTAAATCGATTTTATCGGTTTTTTTTTCGTTCTCTTTTTTTTGAGAGACTTGATTTTCCAACTCTCTTTCCACTAT
>JALWKJ010000084.1 GCA_027081495.1 Campylobacterales bacterium
ATTTTATACTTATTACTCCACCAATAAATAAGAAATAAATTAAGCAGTTTTTGATATTATGACTTAATAGAAAAATATAAAAGAAAAAAGGAGTAATTATATTTATGAAAAAATCAATACTATTCTTAATGCTAACGGCTTCGATTCAAAGCGCCGCGCTTTTTGCTCAAAATGAGATAAAAATGCAAAACAATCCCGACGGAGCCGAGATATTCGAATCAAAAGGGTGTACATTCTGCCATGATACGACTATGGAAAGGATAGCTCCTTCACTTCAAAATATCGCGACTATATACCAAAATAACGAAGACGCTTTAGTTTCATTTTTAAAAGGTGAAAGAAGCGCGATAGTTTATCCCCAAAGCGCATCTACGATGCAACCTCAACTGATGAAAATAAAAAGCCTGTACGAAGACGAGATAAGAGCGCTCGCAAGATATATAATACAAAGTAACTAATGATTGAATTTAGAAATTTAATCCGAGACCGAAATAGGATTTAACTTGTTAAAAAAACTTTTTATTTTCTTGGGTTTTATTTTCTTAATCGGTCTTTTAACACTGATTTTAAATACCACGGAAAATCAAAATCGCCAAAGACAGATAAAAATATATGACAATATCGATAAAATTCTCACATCAACGATCGATTCCGAAAAAACATCTCTTCTCTCACTATCGATAGCATTTAGTAAAAGCCGTTCCATTCAGGATGTCGTCTTGGATAACAATAGCTCGCTGGGCTATGATGTTTTATATGCAAGTACCAGAATGCTAAAAAGACATACGGACAAAAAAGATATCTATATACAGATCATCTCTAGCAACTTATCGGTTTTTGCCAGAAGCTGGGAAAAAGATATATCCGATATCCCTCTTCTTACGGGAAGAAAAAATTCTTTTAAAAAAATATTACAAACATACGATCCAAGAGCGGGGATAGATCTGGGACTTCCTTTTGGAATAAGAGCATCATCGGTGATAACATATAAAAACAGACCTATAGGTATTCTTGAAGCCATATTGCCGTACGACTCCATAGTTTCAAAAATGAGAACATATCAAATTGAAATAGTTCCTCTAATGTATAAAAAATATATTCCTCTTCGTTATATAGATGAGCACAATCTGGTTATTTATAATGATAAATTTATCATCGCGAACAAAAATATCAACAACAATCTTATAAATAAACTCTATCAACTTAGCGAAAAGGAGTTTGAAAAACTGTTAAAAAACGACTTTTTATTAAAAGATTCTCACCTATACCTCTCTTATCAAATCAAGAGTACCGACAATATAAAGCTTGGAAATTTCATAGCGATCATCAAAGAGAGCAGTTTTGAAAATTTCCTTGAAAGACAAAAATCGATTATTAGAAGTATTTATACATTAGATAGCAGTAGAGATGATATATACTTATATGCAAAACAAAAGGAACAGTCGCTCTTTGCCGATATACAAAGAGAGTATATCGTGCAACTGAAATACAGCATCGACGATAAAGATTTGATCGACTTTGAAGATATTGCCCGTCAAAAGTTACAAAAGATGAGCAAAGACGAGCTGATAGATCTTATCCTCTACAGATATACCGATAAACAATTGCGAGGGGAGATAAGATAGTGAAAATACTTTTACTTGAAGATGAATACACCTTGAGACAGTCGGTAAAAGAGTTGCTTGAAGAGTGTAATTATATCGTAGATGAGTACAGCAATGGAGACGATGCTTTTGACGCTGTTTACTACAATAGCTACGACCTCTTTTTGCTAGATATAAATGTACCGGGTATGAATGGATTTAAACTGCTTGAACATATAAGGAAAAACGATATCGATACTCCGGCGATTTTTATAACATCATATACGGAAATCGACAATCTTGAAAAAGGGTTTGATCTAGGATGCAACGACTATATCAGAAAACCTTTTGACCTTAAAGAATTAAGAGTACGAGTGGCTACCGCGCTCAAACAAAATCTTCCAAAAAGCAAAAACGATATTATAAAACTAGGTTTTAACTACAATTATAATATGAAAAACTTCACTCTTATAAGAGACAATAAAGAGATACAGCTTTCAAAGACCGAAAAAATGATTTTAGATCTTCTTGTAAAAAACAAAAATCAAATAGTAAGTCAAGACATGATAAGAGATTATGTATGGGATGATTATGTCGATCCGGCAAATGTAAGAGTACAAATCAACAATCTAAGAAAAAAACTGGATAAAGATCTCATAAAAAATATTAGAGGTATGGGATACAAGCTTGAAACTTGAGATCAATGAAAAGAGATTTTCGTTTAAGTATGCGATCATATATACTCTGGTGGTTATCGCCATTCTTTTTATACCTTTTGCGCTCTATGATAAATACCGATACACCTTAGAAGAGGTAAAAACGGAAATAGCGTTGAAGAAAAAAACGATACAAATCATAAATCAAATGGAAAAATTTGACCCTAAAAAAGAAAAATATTTCTATTTTCCCAGATACAAATCATTTCAGGCCGGTATTTACGATGAAAATGCGAATATAATCTTTACAACCATAGATACGGATATATCTATACTCGATTTAAAACCCGGATATAACAAACTCGACGATTTTAGAGTATATGTTACAAAATTTGACGATGAGAGATATTTTAAGTCAAGATATCTGGTCGTTTTGACAAAGTTTAATATTTACGCCGTACTTGAAAACATACTTATTATCTTTTTTCTCATTTTGTTAATAACATTTATTTTTTCGTTTACCATACTGAAAAATTTCGCAAAACCTTTTAAAGAGATAAACAAAGCTCTCGATAGTTTTATAAAAGACGCTATGCATGAGATAAATACTCCGCTTTCCATCATAAATATCAACATAGACATGCTAAGTGAAAAAACAGGTAAAAATAAATATTTATCAAGAATAAAATCGGCGTCAAAAATTCTTTCTACTATATATAACGACATGAACTATCTTATAAAAGAGCAATCAATAAAAAACGCGAACAAAAGGAATATAAATTTTTCAAAATTTCTAAAAAAATCGGTGGATTATTTTAAAGATATAGGCGAATTGAAAAATATCGAGATAGTTTCAATGATAAAAGAAGATGTCTATATCGATTTCGTTCCGGCTAAACTACAAAAAATAATCGACAACAATCTTTCAAATGCGCTTAAATATTCATATGAAAATTCAAAAGTCATTATCACGCTTAGCGAAAAAGGAAATAAAATCATACTTGGTTTTAAGGATTTCGGAATAGGAATAAAAGATACGGAAAAAATATTTTCAAGATATTATAGGGAAAACAATGCCAAAGGCGGTTTTGGCATAGGTTTGAATATCGTCGGTAAAATAATCAATGAAGAAAATATCAAAGTCAATATCGACTCTAAATTAAAAAAAGGTAGTTACTTTGAGTATATTTTTGAAAAAAAATCTAAAAATGTGTAAAAAAAGTAAAAAAAAATCTATTTTTACACTATCTTTACATAACTATGTCATAATTATCTCGTAAACAAAAAAAAAGAAACTTTAGGAGGTTTACTTATGAGAAACATGAAAAGAGTTTTAAGCACGGCTTCAATAGCTTTACTACTTGGTTCAACAGCGGCGATGGCCGGTATAGCTGAAAGTAAGCATAATCTTTCAACAGGAAACGCAGGGGCTGACGATAACGGTAGAATTTGCGTATATTGCCACACGCCTCACGCAGCCAACACCGCAATGACAGGCGCACCGTTATGGAACAAGCCTCTTCCGACAACGGCGGCATTCGCTATGTACGGTCAAACTATCGCGGGAACACAAACAGCTGACGCGCCGTCAATGGTATCGCTTGCTTGTCTAAGCTGTCATGACGGAAGCAGCGCCCTTAATGCGGTCATCAACGCTCCGGGTACGGGCGCAGGAAACGGCGCTATCGGAAATGCCGGTACAATGAGCGGTATAGCCGCAATCGGTGCGGATGATCTTACAAACGATCACCCCATTTCAATCGATTATATTCCGGGAAGAGCGTCACTGGTTCCTGTTGACACGCCTTTGACGGGTGACGGCTGGGGTGCATATACTACGGTTGGGCAGCTTTTAAGAAACGGTAAAGTCGAGTGCGGTAGCTGCCATGATCCACACGAGAAACAACACGGTACATTCTTGAGAAACAGCAATGTCGGAAGTAAACTCTGTCTAACTTGCCACAACAAGTAACTAAACTTCTTTACAACAGGCGATATCGCCTGTTGTAACCGACCACTTACAATAGATCCTTGCGAAAAATATTTTTTAACTTCCCCTATTATTAAGAAAAAGTGAGAAAAAAATAATAACGGAAAGTATCTTTTTCGTAATATTTTATTCTTCATGTAAAATTAATTTACCTTTCTACACTTGTAGGTTAAATTAACCTTCTAAATAACATTTATTTATAATGATCTAAGAAAGAATTGGCTAATATATATAAACATTTCAAATTAAGTTCTGGAGGGAAGTTTGAACAGCATAATTAAATCCTTACTAAAAATCGTTATCATTATAGGTGCGGGAATATTTTTAACGGCCTGTAGTACAAAAAAAGTAGAAAAAGTCACTATAGTTATACCTAACCCACCGGAAGAGCCGAGACTTTTTTATATAGATTCATATCATGGAGGAAGCAATTTCAGCGAAAACAAAGCTATTGATCTTTTTATAGGAAAAGAAGGAACCAGAGCTTCGGGAAATCTTTTTAAACCTTACGGCGTAACTGCATACGGAGACAATCTTATGTATGTTTCCGATACCGCTGTCGGTGTCGTCTTTAAATTTGATCTTAAAAATAAAAAAGTTTCATTTATAGGAGATAAATCCGAAGGTCGTTTGGGAATGCCCATAGGCGTTGCAACCGATGCCGACGGAAATATTTATGCAAGCGACGCAAAACAAAAAAAGGTTTTCGGCTACGCTCCCGACGGTAAACTTATTTTTGCGATCGGTAAAAAAAACGAACTTAAAAGACCGACCGGATTGGCCGTAAACTCTAAACTTCAAAGATTGTATGTCGTAGATACGAAAGCGCACAATATAAAAGTATATTCGCTAACGGATGGAAAAGAGTTGTTTTTATTTGGAAAAAGAGGCGACGAAGCCGGAGAATTCAATTTTCCTACGAATATAGCGATAGATAGAAGAAACGGAAATATCGTTGTCTCGGATACTCAAAATTTTAGAGTTCAAATATTTGATAAAGACGGTGAATTTATACATAAATTTGGAAAAATCGGAGATCTTCCCGGTATGTTTGCAAGACCAAAAGGCATAGGCGTAGATACCGAAGGACACATTTATGTGGCGGACGCGGCTTTTAATCAAATACAAATATTCGACCAAAAAGGAAGACTGTTGCTATTTTTTGGAGGACATGGAGGTCAGCCCGGAACTTTTAGACAAGTTGCGGGTCTATATGTAGATCAAAACGACAAAGTATATATAGTTGACGGCATAAGCGGCGTTGTACAGGTATATCAATATGTGAGTAAAAAATGGAAAGAAGCTCATCCAAGGGAGTATAAAAAACTTAAAGAATACAAACCGAAGAAAAAAGAGACGGACTTGAAAAAAACCAAGCAAGTTCCTTTGAATATAGAAGAACAGTTTCCCAAAGATGAAAAACTTAAAAAGAACATGTTGAAATTTTAGTTCCATTGGCAAACAAACATATTTAACGAATTTAGGAGAACAATCAAATGATAAAAGCGATATATGCCACACTATGCATACTGATATTAAGTACCGGCGCCTATGCCAAAGATGATTCTTCGCAGATAACCGTAGCAACCGTCAACGGTGAGAGCATAACGAAAAATGAATTGGATCGCGCTACGAATGTCTTAGCGCCTAGAACTTATTTTCACTCTACTTTAACGGATAAAAAAAGAAAAAAGGTTGAAAAAAAAGCTCTTGAAAAACTCATAGAAAAAAAACTTCTTCTACAGTATGCAAGAAAAAACGGGATTAAAGCGACAAAAAAAGAGATAGAGAAAAAAGAGAAAAAGATACGAAGCTCATTTAAAAACGAAAAAAGTTTTTTATATGCGCTAAAAAGAGCCGACTTCACTTACGAAAGTTTTAAAAAAGAGTTGGAAGTTGACATAATCATGAGTAAATTTTACGATAAATTTATCAAAACGACTTACAGTGATGAAGATCTAAAAAATTATTATGAAAAAAACAGATTCAAATTTAAAGAACCCGAAAAGATAAAAGCGAAAATTATCTATGTAAAAAATGATCCGACAGATCCAAAAGGCAAAGAAAAAGCCGAAAAAAAGATCAAAGAAGCTTATAGTAAAATTAAAGCAGGTGAAAAATTCGCCGATATTGCAGCTAAGTACTCCGATGCTATGAGTCGTATAAAAGGCGGTGAAATAGGTTATACACACAGAGGAAGACTTGACAGCGTAGTTGATGAAATCGCATTTTCTCTAAATGTCGGGGAGATGAGTGATATTATAGAAAACGACAAAGGTTACTATCTGGTATTGGTCGAGGGTAAAAAACCGCCGAAACAAATCTCGTATAAAGACGCCAAAGAGAAGCTTAGAAAAGAGTTGATCGCAAAAGCCGAAAATGAAAAGAAAAAAGAGATATTGGAAAAAATGAAAAAAGTTGCGAAAATCCAAAGATAGGGCGATAAAGAGGATAAGGGAAACTAGAGATAATGAGAGAATCAAAAAGGGTTCGCGGGCTACTTTTAGGTAGTTCACTGGTATTCTTAAGCAGCACATATATCTTTGCGTTTAGCAATACCTTCAGACCGAAAGGGCTATATGGAAAACTAGAATATACTTTTTTAAAAGAAAATTCTAGTCTCACAAAAATCGACAGTACTTCACATATACAAAGATATGAAATAGGCTATGAAAACTTCATCTACGATCCAAACCTATTTAAGTATGATATCTCAGGGACTCTTTATTTTAACAATACGAAAACTACGACCGACAAAGGTGAAGACTTAACCAGAAATCTAAAGAGTATCAATTATAAAGCTTATTTGGACTTTATTCAGGGCTCAAGATTTCCTTTTACGGTTTTTGCCGAAAAAACGGATGTTCCTTTTGTAAGTCTCCTCTCTTTGAACACTACCTATTCAAATCAAAACATAACTAAATACGGTATTCATGGATCTTTGGATCTTTTAGATCATATAATAAAATATTATTTCGGTACTCAAGATACGAACAGTCAATACCTAACTACTGATGAAAAAAGAAACGATACTCTATATTCACTCAAAATAAACAGAAATCTCGAACACTCGTTTTATGGACTAAGCTTTACTCACGGCAAAAGAGAATATAGTCGAAAAGCGCTTGCTACAAACGATGTTACGAAATGGAAAGACGACTCGACCGAAATAAGAGCCGACTATACATGGAGACCTTCAAAAACGCTAAATGTCAGAACTTATGCCAAATATTACGATAGCGGATATTTTGATCTAAAAACAGCGACCGCGAGTCTGGATCTTTCCTGGAGACCCACAAGAAAATACAATGCCAATTTTGGGGTAATCGCGGAAAATATAAAAGATAACAATAATTCAACCGATTATGTATCGATATACGGTGGAGGCAACTATAGAATAACTTCACATCTCTCAACAAGTCATTACTTTACGCTTTTTAATTTGCACAGCAATAACTTTAAGCAAAATTCAGGCTCAGTCAAAGGCGGTCTGGCTTATCGAAATAAAATCGGCAAATATATGACTTATTTTGTTGAAGGCGATACTGAGATCAAAGCCGAAAGAGGCGCAAACGCAAACGGCAATAACTTTCTATTAAATAAAGATTCCGTCTCTTATAACTTGGGTCTTGGATTTTCGAGAAGACTTGCAAATATTAAATCGACTTTTAATTCAAATATCCGATATTATCTATATGATTCAAATATCGGTGAAAAGATCAACAGATATACATTTGCCGCAAGTATTTTGACAAAATTCAGTTCATCGCTTGTAAATAATTTTTCCGCAAATTACAGTAAAGTCACTAGAGATTATAAATACTACAATTCGATAAACAACCCTTCCTCGAATACCGAGATATTGACTCTTACAGAAAGAGTAAGTTACTATGATACCTTGGGCATAAATGGAAAATTCAACGCCAATATCGGAATCAGATACTATGTCTCAAAATCCCAAAACAGAGCAAATCCTTTTGCCGATATGAGTCTAAACTATCTCTTGTGGAGAAACCTCGTCTTTAAATCAAATGCGAGAGTAACAAACGACTTATACTCCGGAAATACGGACTACACGGCTTTTATGGGGCTTGATTATCGCATCAGGCAACTCTCTTTTTCTACGGGCGTAAGATATATGGATAGACTAAATACCAATACGGATAAATTCGGTCGTCCGGATACGGGCTACGGTAGAAAAAATTTCTATGCGCAGATCAAGAGAGTTTTTTAAAATTTCAATCAAGGCTTCAAGATCATGAAAAAACAGATTCTTCTGCTCATATCGATATTACCGCTGATCATTTACGCAAATACGAACAAACCCGCTTGGCCGCAACCTCCGGAACCTACGCGGATTATATACGAAAGTACTATTACAAACGCTAAAGATCTAAAAATTAAAAAAAGTTTCTTTACAAAAATTTGGGAATTTTTTGCCGGAGAGGATAAAAAAAGAGTAATCAAGCCCTTTGGTATGCATATCGACAACGATAACAGACTCTACATAACGGACATCGCGCTAAAAACCCTCTTCGTTTTTGATAAAAAACACAACAATAAACTATACATTACCGGATCGAAAAAAGAGCCTTTTATATCGCCTATGGATATAGACACCGATAAAAAAGGCAATATTTATGTATCGGATTCTGTTAGGGGATTTATATATGTCTTTAACAAAAACGGACAATTTCTAAGAAAAATCGGTAAAAAGAAGAGATTAAAAAGACCGGTGGGCATCGCGATAAATAAAAAAACCGATCAATTGTTTGTTGTCGATACCCTTAACGGGAATATCCAAGTCTATTCTCTTGACGGACAATTTATCAAAACAATCGGAAAACACGGTGAGAAAAACGGTCAATTCAACAAACCTACATATTTGACGATAGATAAAAACGGTGATCTATATATCAGCGATACGATGAATCATAGAATACAAATATTTAACAAAGAAGGCAAATACCTCGGAAAGTTTGGTAAAATAGGAAATTCGATAGGCTCGTTTGCAAACCCGAGAGGAATAGATATTGATCAAAACGGCTATATTTATGTCAGCGATACGACTTTTCATACGATTCAGATATTTGACAAAAAAGGAAGATTAATGCTGGTTTTCGGTAGTTATGGAGAAAACATCGGTGAATTTGCCATACCTGAGGATTTAACCGTTTCAAAAGAGAATATACTATATGTCGCGGACTCTTACAATATGCGGGTACAGGTTTTCAAGTTATTGACTTCTAAAGAGAACAATCAAACAATCGATGAAAATTAAACAAAATATATCCTCTTTTTTGTCCGTTTTTTTGATTTACGCTATAATTCTCACAAGTTTTCTTGATTTGAATGCCAATGATGAAGTAAAGAATATTAAATCAACGATCAAATCTTACAACAATGGCATAATTTATGCTTCAAGAGATGATAACAGCGATCGCTTAAGATCGTTTGCAAATAAAAAAATTGTGACAAAATTTCATCTGTGGCTAAAATCTTGGCATGACAACAATCTTTTTATGGACGCAAAAATAAAAGATATAAACTTTACAAAGGTTGATCTTTCAAATCATAAAGCGGTTGCGATTACGAATGAACAGTGGTCATATAGATATATAAACATACAGACAAAAAAGGAAGTTCAACCTAAAACCGATATCAACTATACCGTAAGATATAATCTGTCAAAAGAGGAAACAAAATGGATAATTCAAAAAATCGATGTTTTATCTGAAGAAAAACGGCAAAATTGATTTATAAACTATTAACGAAACGGCAGTATAATCATATGTTATTATCGCGTCAAAAATAGTCTGAATTTGACGCTACAATAAAATAAACTAACAAGGGGTGATTATGGGGATAATCAAAAAGATATGGTCTTTTATCATATCTATGAAATTAATGCTTATATTGGTCGGCGTCTATGCAATCGCTATAGCCGCGGCAACTTTTATTGAAAACGATTACGGAACGGAAACAGCCTGGGCGCTGGTCTTTAAAACGAGATGGTTTGAACTGCTTCAGATAGTACTAGCACTAAACTTGATCGGCAATATCATAAAGTACAAAATGTATAAACCGAAAAAACTGCCCTCGCTAATATTTCACTTGGGATTTGTCGTTGTTCTAATCGGTGCGGCGATGACAAGATATGTCGGCTACGAAGGCGTCATGCATATAAGAGAGGGAATGAGCGAAAATAGAATGCTTTCTTCTGAAGCTTTTTTACAAACAAAGGCTACAAAAGGGAACCTTCAATACATAAACGAAAAGCCTATTTTTCTTTCAGCCGCGGGTGGAAACGGCTTTGAACAGGTCACAAATATCGACGGTGAAAAACTCACCGTAAAATATAAAGATTTTATAAAAAACGCTAAAAAAGCCGTTGTTGACGATCCAAACGGCAAACCGGCGATATCGCTTGTCGTTACGACTCCATCGGGTCCTGAAACTTTTTTCGTTCTCGATAAAGACTCTACGCAAGTTGGACCGTTTGTTTTTTATCTAAACAAAGCTCCCGATAGGTCAAGAAGATATATTCATATATACACCAAAAACGGAAAATTTTACTTCACCTCAAATAGAAATATAAACTGGCTGACGATGGCGGATCAAAAAAGAGGAATCTACAAGGCAGGAAACGAGTATGAATTTAAAGGGAAAAGACTTCTTACCATCGATGGGGTAAATGTTGTTCCAAAAGATATTAAACTTAAAGGGGCGGTAAAAATAGTCTCCAAACAAGCTTCTGACGGCAAAGTCGATCTTAAGACTCAAAACGGTTTGTCCGCGCTTGTCGTCGAAGTGGAATACAAAGGTCAGAAAAAGACGGTACCGCTTATGGGTATGGGACGAAGATTTAAAGGATATGAGTCAAATCTTAAATTCGACGATATCGATGTAACTCTCGAATGGGGTTCAAAAGAACTTAGTTTACCTTTTTCGCTATATTTAAAGGAATTCGTAATGGACAAATATGCCGGATCAATGAGCCCTTCATCGTATGAAAGTCATGTCGTTCTCATTGATGAAAAAAACAACATTAAAAAACCGTATGAAATATATATGAATCATACTCTCTCCTATGGAGGATTTAAGTTTTTCCAGTCTTCTTATGATCAAGATGAAAAAGGTACGATTTTATCGGTCAATCATGATCCCGGGAAATGGCCTACATACATCGGCTACATCTTACTTGCGGTCGGTTTTTTTCTAAACCTGATCAGCCCTTACAGTAGATTTGGAAAACTAGCTAGAACAAGATACGGAAAAGTCAATAGCTTCTTGTTTATCTCTTTTCTTGCTATGAGCTCTTTTGTTTCTCAACCTCTTTTCGCGAAAGATGCAAACAATCATAGCGGTCACAATCATCCCCAGGGCATGCATAATCCTACAAAAGAACAGATAATAGACTATATCAAGAGAGTCGATAAAGAGTATGCGGAAAACTTCTCTTCGCTGATCATTCAAGACAGAGGCGGAAGAATGAAGCCTATCGATACGGTTTCAATCGATGTCTTAAACAAAATATACGGCAAATCGTCGATTTTTGGACTAGATCATAACCGGGTATTTGTAGGTATGATAACGGCGGCGCCTTATTGGCAAACGATAAAAATGATAAAAGTATCGCATCCGCAAGTCAAGGCGCTGCTAGGAATAGATAAAAATGAAAAATATTTTTCATTTGACTCCGTTTTTAATAATAAAGGTCAATACAAACTCGCTGAAGCGGTTTCGACAGCGCATAGAAAAAAACCCGCGCAAAGGGGTAAATTCGACAAGGATCTTATAAAGGTAGATGAAAGAATCAATGTCGCGTATATGGTTTACCAAGGAGATATGCTAAGAGCCTATCCTCTTGAAGGCGCTCCAAACAACAAATGGTACACGCCGTCGGAAGTTATGAAAGTATTTCCTCCAAAAGAGAAAACTTATATGCAAAAACTCTTGACGAAAAATTATCGAGGCGTGCAAAAAGGCATGGATACGGGCGACTGGTCGATCGCGAACCAAACGCTTGATGAAATCAAACGGTATCAGTCCAAAGTAGGCGCGGCCGTTATGCCCTCTTCTTCTCGCGTAAATATGGAGATACTTTACAATAGAATGAACATCTTTGATAAATTGACCGTTATCTATTTGATTTCCGGTTTTATTCTGCTTACGATAATTTTTATCAAATTGGTAAAGCCAAACCTAAATACAAGATTTATTACAAAAATTATTATCGGCATTATGATACTTGCGTTCATCGCACATACTATCAATCTTGGAATAAGATGGTATATCGGCGGACATGCGCCTTGGAGTAACGGATACGAAGCGATGCTGTATATTTCGTGGACTACGGTGCTAGCGGGTCTCTCTTTTGCGAGACAATCTGATTTTTCGGTCGCTACTACGGCGATATTTGCCGGGCTTACGCTTTTTACGGCTCATCTTAGCTGGTTGGATCCTCAGATCACAAACATCGTTCCGGTATTAAAATCTTATTGGCTCACAATCCATGTATCGGTTATCACTGCAAGCTATGGATTCTTGGGTCTTAGTACGCTTTTGGGATTTATCACGCTGATACTTTTTATCATGATTCGAAAAAGAGGCAACAACGCCGTTAACGAACAAATAGTCTTGAACATAAAAGAGGCGACAAGAATCAACGAGATGTCGATGATACTCGGTATTTCTCTTCTAACAGTCGGTAACTTTTTAGGAGGCGTTTGGGCGAACGAGAGCTGGGGAAGATACTGGGGATGGGATCCAAAAGAGACATGGACGCTTGTGAGCATACTCGTATATACCATAGTCCTTCATATGAGATTTGTTCCTAAACTAAACACGCCGTTTACATTTGCGGTGGCTTCGGTCGTAGCGTACAGCTCGATTATCATGACATACTTTGGGGTAAACTATTACCTAAGCGGTATGCACTCGTATGCGGCGGGAGATCCGGTACCCGTTCCTTCATGGATATATTATGTACTAGCCGTTGTCGCCGCGACAATCTTTTTGGCGTACGGCAAGTCGGATGCTATCAAAAGAGTTAAGAAAGCGAAAGTAAAAGCCAAATAAGGCTTTTACTTTTTAAAAAAGATTAAAATTCAACCTCGACGACTAAGTTCAATCCCCACATAGAATTGCTATCGGCCTTAGAAAGATAATTAACCGCGTCAAGGCATACTCCAACATTTTCAAATGTCATATATTTTACGCCAAAACCGTAACTAAAGCCGTTTTTGTCAACATTTTCACCTTGCAAATTTGAATTGCCGTAACCCGCAAGAGCGTAAAGTAGCAAATCTTCGTTGAAATTATATTTCGGTCTTAAGTAGATTGCGAGATTTTTAAATTTTGTGCCGTCGGCTTCATTGACGATACCGTAAGTACCCCTTATTTCAGTTGATAGGTACTCAAAAACATTATAACCGAACTTCGCCATAAAACCTATTTGTCTATCCTGGGTAGTTCTATTGGTAAAAATCGTAGCTCTGCCGTCACTATCCGAACCAATCGCACTTAAGGCTATTCCTAAATAAAATACTGGATGATATGAAGATTTTTTATGTTTTTTTACGCTTTTTTCAAAACCGCTTGTCGTTAGATCTGACTTTTCTTCACCGATTTTCGGTTTTTTAATTACGCTTTTATCTTTCGTAAATCCTACGGTATCTGAAATCGTCTCTTTTGAAATCGGAATCTTTTTAGGTCGCTCTATCTTTTTTTCAACCGTCGGTTTTGATTTTTTTTTGACAACCGCTTCGGCCTTCTCTAAATCTTGGGCATCATAATCGGTCAAACTTTTTACATTCGGTCCCGCATAACTTACGGAATATATAGCTAGTATCGAAACTATGCTCAATGTTAATTTTTTCATCGTAAACCTTGTGAAATTTTAATTTTATATTATCAAACTAATTTATTTTTTATGGCACATTATGCACAAGCTTTTATATCCTTTGTAATCGTTTTGTGTCAAAAAACTGCTATTTGACGCATGCGGATTATGACAACTCGTACATCTGAGCTCCCTTGTAGGGTCTGTCGGATCTTTAAAACCGCTTGTTGGATGTTTTTTTCTTGAAAACGCATTAACGATATGACCGGAAATTTTCTTTTTAACATGACAACTGACACAAAGTTCGTTTATACTATCCGCCCTTATGATTCCTCTTGTGTCCGATGAGTGGGGATTATGACATTTGTTACATTTTCCAAGAGAAAAAGGCTCGTGTTGAACCTTTTTTGATTTCCATATTTTTTTCTCTTTTTTGTGGCAGGAAAAGCATTTTTTTGCTATGGGGTCGGGAAAAAGAAATTTCGATTTTTCTATGCCTAAATTTTGCGAATTTTCTCTATAACCATGACATGAACTACAAGCCCATGGGTTTTTTTCGTTATGCACATATTTTCTTGAAACGATATCTTTATGACAAGTATAACAATTTGACATCTGCGGTTTTCTAAAAGCGACTCCGACCGTATCGTTTGGATACATTTTATGGCATTTGGAACATTTAGATTCATTTACGAAATTATGAAAATATTTTTTCACATATCCGCTTGGAGAATATTTGTATTTTTTGTATAATCTCGAAACCACATATACGGACACTCCTACTTCGCTAAAAAGTACATTTTTGCAAAACGCCTTGACTCTTATAGTGTTGATTCCGTCGTTAAAATATAGAGACTTACAATAAAGATTCTCTTTTTTATCTATTTTAACCGTATCCGTTAAAAAATCGTCAACAAAAATTTTTATCTCATCAATAGCGTTATTCTTTATTTTTACCGATAGCGTACCGTACTGCTCTTTATAAACCGATCTATCAAGAGGCATAAGGATTTCAAGCATTCTATTTGAAATAGGCAAAGTGAGTTTCTTATTCAGAGATCTCTCTTCTTCCCTTAAAAAGGTGGTATCTTTGCCGATATTCGTATCGTTTACGATCACGGACTTGTTAAAATCGGATTCAACTTTTTTCACGCTTTTTTGCGTACCGCTGCAATTTACTATTATCATAAAAATAAAAAGATAAAAAAAATGCTTTTTACTCATCTATCCATAAGCCTTTTTTCTTCTTCTTTTCTTCTTTAACTTCATGCCTTCTTGGTTCATAAAAAAACGGTCTTTTGGAGGCATGAGGATTGTGACAATCCGTACAACTTCCGTTACTTGACGCCGCACATTTAGATCCCGGCTTCTTCGTCGTTATAACTTTATCTCCATGACAAGTCGTACAAAGCTTTTTGACTTTTAATCTCACAAAATACTTATTTGGAGTCGCATGGGGATCATGACATCTATTGCATCTTCCCACCAAAACCGGCTCATGTTTATACTTTTTGGAAAAAAACTTCTTACGAAACTTTTTATGACAATCAAAACACGATTGATTTAATTTTTTCGGTACGGGATATTTGGTATAAGGCGATCTGCTTTTATTGTGACAAGAGCTGCAAACCCAGTTTACGGATGGAGCGTGAGCGTATTTTTTTCCAAGAAAAATCGTTTTATGGCAATTATAACAGTTTGACTCTTTGGGATTTTCAAATGCTATGCCTTTTTTTTCGTTAGAGTTCATTTTGTGGCATCTCGAACAGAGTTTTTCACTTTTTGTCGTATGAAAATAGTTCTTTTTAAAATCGCCCGGGGGATATTTGTATCCGCGATACGGGGGAAATCTATAAAAGATTTCCAGCATCTTTTGAAACAATTTTTTCCCGTTTGCGTATGCTCTGACTATGATCGTATTTACGCCGTATTCAAGAATAATATTTTTACAATATACATCTTTTGAAGAAGTGACTTTTATCTCGTAAACATCGCCTGTTTCCGAAACGATTTTTAGTTTATCGACTTTATGATCGTCTATTTTTATCACGACCGTAACGCTATTTACATCTATAATGCTTTTGTTATACGGTCTTATGATCTCCACGGCATTGCCGCCCGCGCCAAAAAGCGAGGCGACAAATAAGAGCGCTACCAAAACCGACCGCTTAAAAAAAGTGCACTTTACAGACATAAAACACTCCCTACTTTCTTTTACCTATACCGACGGGACTGACTCTATCATAACTGAATTTCTTATGACAAGCGGGCTGACAAGAACCGCCGTTTTTAGTCTCAATATATCTAAGGGGAAATTTAACTCCGCCAAAAACGGTATAATCTCTTATAAGCTTTGGATATTTTGAAGCATGTTCATCATGGCACGCGCGACATGTTCTTCCTTTTCTCTCGTTTATGTGTAAAAAGTGTAGATTTACCTTACCGTCTCTGAAATTGGTTGTCTTTGTCGTAAACTGTTTTTTAATTTTCTCGACTTTGTGACATTTAAAACAGATAAATCCTTTTTTACTAAAGTTTCCGTAAAACTTTTTAGTATATGATTCTTTCAATATACTAAAATGGTTGGAGCCGTGAGGATTATGGCAAGCCGCGCAACCTCCTCTTTTCTCATGCTCTTTAATCGGCTTATGCCAGTGTTTATGAGTTTTGAGATGTTTTGCCATATTCATCATAGGTTCTTCGTCTTCATCGGACTTAAGCGATTTGTTATGACAATTTAGACATACGCTTATATGATCTTTTTTCAAAATATTTTTATATTTTGACGAGTGAGGATCGTGACACTCAAGGCATTTTTTGCCCTTATGGACAATCGCGCCGTGCTGATATTTGACATTTTTATAGTTTATCCACTTTTTATCCATTTTATTTTTGTTATGGCACTTCATACAAAGTTGAAGATTACCGTCTTCGGATTTCAAAAGTTTTCTATATTTTGAACTATGATGTTCGTGACAATTGAGACAATTTTTCTCAACGGGCTTATGCTTGAACGCTTTGTTCATATTTATCACTTTTTTGATACTCGTATCTTTTCTGGTGACATTATGACACTTTAGACATAAAGCGTTTATCGATTTGGCCTTGAGCAGTTTTTCCGTATTTGACTGATGCGGATCATGACACTTGAAGCATTTCCCTTTTTCAACCGGCTTATGATCATAATTTCTTATATCTTTTCTTGGATGGCATTTGTAACACAATGCGACAATATTTTTCTTTGTAACCAATTTTCCGGGCATTGCGGTATCGCCGTCATGACATATCAGGCAAGCGCCCATTCTAAACGGTTCATGCAGATATTTTTTTAAGGGTCTGAATTTTTCAGGTAAATCTTCGAGTCTGACTCTTTTTACGAGTTTCGCTTCTATTTTTGAATGTTTAAGCTTTTTTTCTTCGATTGTCTGCGCTTCGATCGCCCTTGCCTCTTCCTCGGCAATAATTTTAGCTCTTTCTTGATCGAGTTTCTTTTTTTGCGCGAGTTTGAGTTCAAGCTCTTTGATGCGTTTTATCAGACTTTCGATTTTAGTTCTTTGTCCAGCTTCAAACTCTTTAGCGATTTTTGTGATATTGATCTCTCTAATCTCTTCATCGCTTACATTTAAATCTATTCCGCTGAAATAGTAATCATGAGGGTCTTTTTGCATATTGGTGATAATATTTCCCATAATAGTGACAAATTTACCGAATTTTGTCGCTACATCATATTTGTAAAAAAACACCCCGCCGAGCGCAAGCAGTACAACTAAAATGATTGTCTTTAGATTTCTGGACATATAGACTCCCGTCTAAAGGGTAAAAAACCCTTTAGTGCTTTTCTTCATAAGGTCGTTTGATTACTACGCCGGTCGGAGTCTGAAATTCGCCTGCCGGGCACTCTTCTTCGATAACTTTGTTTCTAACCAGTTTTTTCCTATCCGCTTCGTGGGGACTGTGACATTTATTGCAGTTTAATTCAAAATCAACTTTTTTCACAGGCGGGTGGCATTTATAACAAAGAGACTCGACATTTTTTGTGACCAGCGCGACGACTTTATCTTTCTTAGGAGCATGACAAACCAAACAAGCGCCCTGTCTAAACGGGGGATGCACAACTTCTTTAAACGGTTGAAACGCTTGCGGAAGCTCTTTTTCGTTTATAGATCTGCTTATGCCGGTATTGTTTTTAATATAGTCGATACTCAAATCATCGTGAAAATATTCCGCATGCGGGTCTTTTGCCAGATTCGCGGCTATATTTTTATTTATTTCAAGAAACTTTCCGATTTTACTTCCTCCAAAAACTACCAGAAGTATTACGGCCGATACCAAGAGAATTAATGCTATTTTTTTTGCGTTACTCATTTTACACTCCTTCTACTATTCTTCGCTGAGTTCATCGGAAGTTTCTTCGATTTTCGGAAGATGCTTCCCTAGTTGATAGTGCCCTACATATCTATGACAATCAACACATTGCGCTTTTTTCCATTTTTTGTCGTCTTTTACTTTTAGCTTATTAGAAAAATATGCTTTATGCGCAATAAAAGGTTTACTTTTTAACTTAGTAGCTTTTAGTAGGTTTTCATGGCAGTGTAAACAACCCGAATCGTAAACGAAATGTCTTTTATCCTCTCTTCTTTCAAACCAATCTATTTTGGAAGTATCGTGCGTAGTCTCAACCCATAAATCCCACATACCGGACTTACCTTTTTGTATCAAGTACCCTATAAGCGATTCATGAGGGAGATGACAGTCGGCACATTTTGCGACAACACCTTTTTCGCCGAAACCTCCATGCAGACTGTTCCTATAAGCATCCGCCATCGGTTTCATCGAGTGACATGAACTACAAAACTGAACTCCGGAAGTTTTTTGGATAGCGATAGCGGATATAAAAGAGATAAGCATACCCAAACCGATAAAAGCGGCGGCAAAAATCAGATAAAACCCTAAACCTCTTTTCTTGGTTTTTTTAGTCTCACCGGCTTTTTCTTCGCTTGCGTTTGTGCGGGGCTTTGAAGCCTCGGCGCCTCTTATTTTACTTTCAAAAGGTTTCGCTTTTGCACTCTCTTCGGCTTTGGCTCTCGCCGATTTGAGTTTTGCCTTAGCCTCATCCTCAACATTTGTCTTGGCAGCTTGAAGTTTTGCTTTATCCTCTTCAATCTTGCCTTTAATGTCTTTCTTCTCCATTCTCACAGTCCTCCTTTTGTGATAATTTGTGATAATAAAATTTAATCGGAATATTTTCGCCTAATTTCCCGACTAGATAAAATTAGTTTCCTAACGAAATGTAATCATAGCATAACTTAAATAAAAATAATATATATTATCTGTTATTTAAACAATTTAGTCTTAAATATATAGATTTTGTTATATTACCTTTTATATATTTTATTATTAAACAAATTTTCTCTAAACCTTATGGATTATATGAAAATTATAATAAAGTTGTTTTTTCTATTGAAAGGTTGAAATTATTAATAAAATCTTTTATATAATAAATAAAAATCTTTTTTATCAATGGTTTTATATTCTCACAAATTTCTAATTTCCAACGATTTCAAGTTTTATTCTTATTTATCAATCAGGCTTTTTCTAAATTATCTATCTGTTTCTTAATTGCTGGAAAAGACTGATCTAGTTTATTTTCTAATTCTCTAGCTGATATTTTATCTTCCTTGAAAAAAAGATATTTAAGAATATCTGCTTTTGTCTTATTTCCAAAAAATAAATCTAAATCCATCTTTTTTCATAAATAATAAATAATTAATAAGGTTTTATAGAAAATGTTGTTTGTAAATTCATACTATATTTAGAAATCATAATAGGATTTATCTTTGAAACATAATTTATAGGATAAAAATTAGTCTTTATAC
>JALWKJ010000085.1 GCA_027081495.1 Campylobacterales bacterium
TTTTGACTTCAAGAGGTCCCGGCACGGCTATATGTTTTGCGCTTGAAATCGTCAGAGAACTTGTCGGCGAGCAAACTCACGCACAATTGAAAGCCGGATTATTGGCTGATTATTGTTGATATTATAGTTGAGTCGAATATGAAGCGAAAGGAGAAGGGGTTTTTAAAAAAAGAGTCGTACGATTTCGGGAAAATTTATAACTATAACAAGAGCTAAAATCTGAAGAAGTATAAAAGGGATAACCCCTTTGTATATATCTTTTGTATTTAAAAGCTCTCCCGAGGCGCCTTTTAGATAAAAAAGAGCAAACCCGAAAGGGGGAGTTAAAAAAGAGGCTTGTAAATTCAAAGCGACTAAAACCGCAAACCACAAAGGATCGATTCCAAATGCCGTGACGATAGGCGAAAGTATAGGGATGACGATAAAACAGATTTCAAGAAAATCGACAAAAAATCCTAGTAAAAATATCGCTCCCATCGCAAACGCTATAAATATCCACCCGTTTGCTATATCGTTTGCGAAAAAATCAAGCACCATATCGCCGCCGCCGCTTTCGTTGAAAACAAGTGAAAAAGCGGTCGCGCCTATTAAGATCATAAAGATCATGGATGTAAGTTTTACCGTTTCCAAAGCGCTTTGGAAAAGATCTTTTATATTGAAAGTTCTATTTAAAAGAGTAAGCGCTATCGCTCCCACGCTGCCAAACGCCGCTGATTCCGTAGGAGTCGCGACTCCCGCAAAGATGGAGCCTAGAACCAGAAGTATCAAAAGAGAGGGAGGAAATATCGAAATAAGAGCTTTTTTCACTACGATAGATCTCTTTTGATCAGATATGATTGCAGGCGCTAAATTCGGTTTAAAGTAAGAGAGAGTTAGAATATAGGCTATATATAACAGCACTAAAAGAAGAGATGGACCTAAAGAGGCTCTAAAAAGATCTCCAACGCTGATACTCATGACATCGCCTAGAATTATCAAAACTATCGACGGGGGAATTATCTGTCCAAGCGTTCCGCTCGCGGCTATCGTTCCCGCGCTTAGAGATTTGCTGTAACCGTGTTTTATCATAATCGGCAAAGATATGATACTCATCATAACCACGCTAGCGCCTACTATTCCCGTACTCGCCGCCAAAACCGCGCCCACTAAGACGGTGCTTACGGCAAGTCCTCCTCTTATATTTCCAAACAGTTTTCCGACATTTACCAAAAGAGCCTGAGCGATATTGCTTTTTTGAAGAATAAGCCCCATAAATATAAAAAGAGGGACGGCGATAAGCGTAAAATTTTGCATAATTCCATAAATTCTATAAGGAAGAAGAGAAAAAATATCAAAAGAGATCTCGGAGCTAAAAATCGTCGTTAAAACGGCGGCGCCTCCAAAAGCGAACGCGACGCGAAAACCTATGAGTAAAAGTATCAAAGCCGTTATAAACATAAAAAGAGCGATCATTTACCCTCTCTTAAAATAGTGATATTTTTATATAGAGTACATAAGCTTTGTATTACAAGAAGAGAGAAACCGACGATTATCATCGCTTTTATCAAATACCTGTGCGTCAAACCTCCCGGATCGGCTGAAATCTCGTTTTGAAGGTAACTTTGAAGAACGAAATTATAGCTGACATAGAGTATGAGCAGTGAAAAAGGTATAATCAAAAAGATTTGCGACAAAATCTCTATGAAAGCTTTAGTTTTTGGAGTAAAATTCGCGTAAAATATATCGACTCTAACATGTTTGTCTTTTTGAAGAGTATATGAAAAACCCAAAAGAAAGATGATGTCAAACAGATGCCATTCCCACTCTTGAAGCGCGACCGAACCGCCTCCAAAAAGGTATCTGTTTAAAGCGTCGTAAACTACCAAAAAACTAAGAGACAGCACTAAAAAAGCGCTAAGTTTCGCAAAAAGCGAGATTGTCTTTTCGGCAATATTTACGATTTTTCTCATTTTTTACTCTTTAAGGGCGCCTTTAAGTTTTTTTACCGATGCGATTATGTCATCTTCTCTCATAAAGTGTTCTCCTATCAAAAAGGCGTCAACGCCTATATCATGAAGCGATTTGATCGTCTCTTTGTCATCTATCCCGCTTTCGGCTACGATAATTTTACCGTTTGGAATGAGAGGAATCAGTTTTTCGCATAATCTCATATCCATCTTAAAAGTTTCCAGGTTTCTATGATTTATGCCTATTATATCCGCGCCGGCGTAAATCGCTTTTTTGAGATCTTCTTTATCATGAATTTCCACAAGCGCGTTCATACCCAGATGCCAAGTGTAGTTTAGCAGATCTTTTAGCTCTTTTTTGCTTAACATTTTAGCGATTAAAAGTACGAAATCGGCTCCGTAAACCAGCGCTTCGACAAGTTGATACTCGCAAAAAATAAAATCTTTTCTCAAAAGAGGAGTCCCCGTATATCTTCTGATAGCGGTTAGATACTCTATATCTCCTTTGAAAAAGAAGGGCTCCGTCAGTACGCTTATGGCATCGACGCCGGCTTTCTCGTACGCTTGGGAGATAGACAGAGGATCGAAATCTTCGCGAATCACCCCTTTGCTAGGGCTTGCTTTTTTTACTTCGGCAATGATCTTATAGGGGTCGTTTTTTGTTGAAGTAAGGTGAGGTTTTACATCTCTTGGAGGGTAGGGGTTATATGCCAAAGAGCGCCCGAGCCATTCAAGGGGCATTTGTTTTTCTCTCTTTTTTACAAGCTCTTTCGTTTTTTTCAGTATATCATCGAGTATCACTCTTTTTTTCCTTTAAGCACTGTTTTATTTTTTCTATATGATCTATTATCTCTTGTTCCGATTTATCGTTTTCGTACGGTTTTAATAGTTCGTACGCTTCTTTGCATTTTCCCTCTTTATAGTAACCCCAAGCCAAAGTATCTATATAAAAGAGTGAATCGGGCTCTTTTTTTAAGGCTTTTTTTACAAGCTCTATACCTTTTTTAACATCTATATCATGATCGATCAAAAGATATGCGTAGTAGTTGTAAAAGAGGGGATCGTTTAGTTTATATACCGATTTTTCAAATTTTTCGCTTACATTTTTCAAAAGTTTTTTATCTTTTATTTTACTGCTCTCATACTCCAATACCGCCGCTCTCGCCAAAAAGCTCGGATCGCCCGTCTTTTTATAAAGTTTATTCGCCAATTTATAAGCTTTTTTATACTCTTTCTTGGAAGTGTAAATATCCAGGAGTATATCGTCGCCCAATTTGTATTTTTTCAAAAAGGCTATCGCCTCGTCATATTTTTTTTCATACGCGTACAATTCCAAAAGGGCGTTTGCCCATACGGCGTTTTTGTTTTTTTCGTACGCTCTTTTATATATCTCTTCAAGGGCGCTTAAATTTCGCTCTTTCGTATAGATCTGTATCAGCATTTCGCAGATATGTTTTTGACATCCGTAAATTCTGGTGTGAGTTTCAAGCAGACTGGAGGCTTGGTCTATTTTGTTTTGGTTTAAAAGCACTCCGGCAAGATCTATAAGCGCTTTTGGATCATGATTTATCTCGTAAGCTTTTTGATAATAGTTTTGCGCGCTTGTCATGTCGCCTTTGACTCTCGCTACTATGGCGGCTAGTTCAAAATCTTCCAAAGAGGGATCTGTTTTTAAAAGTTTATTTATGATTTTTTGCGCGTTTTCGATATCTTTTTTATCAAGATAGTAAGCGACTAGATATCGGTTTATGAATCGGCTGTCGTTGAATTTGCCTTTACCTTTATCGATGAGTCGTTTGATTCGTTCGTAATTTTTTTGAAAACTAGCCGCTTTGATCGCATCGACAAGATAGTCGATTTGCGGATCGATATCGTAGAGTTTTTCAAAAAATCTTCCGGCAGTCTCAAAATCGCCTCTGTTGTACGCGTCCATGGCAATCAGGGCGTATGCGTCCATCTTCTCTTTTTTACCGGGGATTTGAGCGTTTATGATTTTGTACTCTTGGCGCATCAAAGGTTCGTTTTTTTGCGCACATGAGCTAAGCGCAAATACAAGAGTGAAGATTATAATACTATACCTGGACATTCTTTAACTACCTCGTCTTTATGTTCTTTAAAATAGTCCCAAAAAGGAAAAGTTTTACACTGAAGGGGTCTGTGTTCGTAAATCGAACAGTTTCCGGCTTCGCTGTTGAAAAATATGCACTCAAATTCACCGCCCGCGACTTTTTCTTTCAAAGAGTATCTATAACCGATTTTTCGCAGATATCTCTTCTTAAAATCATCGATATCCATATTTAAAAAGGAGGCGATTTTTTCCGTCTCTTTTGGGTTAAGCCATATATATCCGCTCTCCCCCGTGCAACATCTACCTTCGCATCCGACGCATTTTGAGGGATCGAAACCGTAATCGAATCCTTTTGTCGTTATTATATTTTGCATTTTATACTATAAGTCCTTGTTTTTTGATAAATGGATTTTACCTCTTGAGTAGGTTTTTTGTTTATGAAATTTATAAGCGGCGGATATATTTTACATAACGCTTTTGAGCTTTTTTTCGCGTGTACAAGTACTAGATGGGCATTTTTACGCTCATTTCCATGTACGAAACGGATATCTTGGGGAGTGAATTTTTTCTCTTTTAGTATTTGTAAGATAGAGGGAAGCTGTTTAGCGTCGTAACAAAAGATAAAGCTGCCTTTTGGTTTTATAACGGAGTTGACTTTTTTAACCATCTTTTCGAAGTCGAGATATGAGGAGCTTTTGCCGATTTTTTTGGAGATGTTTTCGCTTTCGCTGACTCCGTCGTGATAATATGGAGGATTTGAGACGATATAGTCGAATTTTTTGGAAAAACTATATTCTAGAAAATCGTCGCATATGATTTCGGTCTTGATTTTGTTTACCCTGGCGTTTTGCGAACAGATATATGCGTTTATCTGCTGTTTTTCTATAAGGGTTAGATCTATTTTAAAATCTCTAGCTATAAGCAGTCCTACTATACCGCAACCCGCCGCGACATCCAAAACGGCTCCTTTTGGTTTGAAATTAGATATAAAATCATATAAAAAATGAGCGTCGCTGTTAAATAAAAAGCCGTCTTCATACTGGTAAAGATACAAAAAAATAAACCCTTTTGGTGATGATTTTGTTACCATATCCAGCATTTGTATTAGGAATATTGCACAAAACAGGCAAATTTTCCCTTGTTTATAATCTATGCTGATATAATTTATATTTTAATCGAGTTCTCTGAAAAATGATGTTTCTCTCAAACGGCTTCACGGCGGGTCCCCAAAATTTGTCCCAAATTTTGACCCTGCCGCTGTAGATGTTGTTCGAGAATCATATTTTTCAGA
>JALWKJ010000086.1 GCA_027081495.1 Campylobacterales bacterium
GAGCATATAAGCAACTTTTTATCCTTAAGCGAAAATCTGGAAAATATCGACGAATCTTTTCTAAAGTGGCTGGAAGAGAAAAATTCTATATTTCAAGATATAGATTTTAGGGTTTATTGTTAAATAGTACCCCTTGAAGCGGGAAAACGACCGCTAAACAAGGGGATTTATTTTAAAAATCGAAGTTTTCTATCCTTTCGCGTATCGCGGAGTATTTAATTTATATATTTACGCTGCCTCTTACGGTTCTTACTTTTTTATCGCTGTCTTTAAATTTTAGCTGATACTGCCAAGTTCCGCCCATGGAGAGATTTATATTCGCTTTATATGAATCGCCCGCTTTTTTCAATTTTTCTTTAAACTCCATATAGGGCATTCCCGGCATTTCGGGCATAAAAAATTTGATTTTCACTTTTGCGTCCGTAACTTTTTTACCGTTTTTCATCAAAGTGACAAATATCTCGTTGTTTCCCACTACAAGCGGTTTTTTCGACTCCAGGATTATTTTGAAATCGTCTTTTTTATGCATATCTTTCAAAAGCTTTGAATCGCTTGTCGAGCTTTTCATAGAAGCCCCGCATTTTCCGGCTGCGCATTTCATGCCTTCGGCCTGAAGAGAAGTTAGCGAAAAAAGTATCGCAAAAAGTGTTACTAAAATTTTGTTTTTAATCATGTTTTATCCTTTTTATAAAATTTATTCCCGATTTTACAAAAGATGTGTGGAGAGAGTGTGTAGTATTTAAAAATTAAAAATAAATGTGCTGCCTTCTCCTTTTTTAGAGATCAAATCCATCTTTATATCATACTCTTTGCAGATTTTATAGACGATATTCAACCCAAGACCGAATCCTCCTTCAGACGACTCTTCTCTGAAAAATCGCTTATAAATCTCGTTTTGGGCTTTTTTGCTTATGCCGATACCGCCGTCTTTTATGCTAAGCGTTGTGTTTTTTACATTTATCCCTATAAAACCTCCCGGTTTGTTATATTTTATGGCGTTGCTCAAAAGATTGCTCACAAGTCTCGCGGCGCTCTCTTCATCCATCTCATATATAAGAGGATTTTCATAATTTGAAACTATTTTTATCTTTTTTTTCCGCGCTAACGGATAAATAGCCTTTATCTCTTTTTCGACTATTTTAGTTAAATCAAGAGGTTTTACGACTTTATCGTTTTTATCTCTTAAAAAAAGATATGTTAAATCTCTATAGATATTCGCTATTCGTTTAGCGCTTATTTTTATTCTCTCGTCATTTTTGTCCATAGACGATTTTTTCGCATCTACGCTCATAAGAAGCGCGGAGATGGGAGTATTTAACTCATGAGTACTCTCTTTTATAAAATTATCGAGCTGTATTCTGCTTAAATGAATCGGTTTTATAAAAAGTTTTGCCAAAAAATAGCCGATTATCAAAACTATGATATATATAAAAGCCAGATAAAACAGTATCTCTTTTTTGATAGAGTCTATCTTTTGTCCAAAATGAGAATCGCCAAGCAAGATATACTCTACCCCAAGATGCCCGAAACTGCTCTTATCAACCAGTAAAACTCTATTTTTTTGCACAATAAAATGTTTTGATAGATTATTTAAATCCAACTTTTTACCGGCTATCAAATTTTTTTTCTTATCGAGAAACGCTATATCAAAATAATCGCTGTTCGCTAATTTTTTCAAATCCAAAAACTTACCGTTCATATGCGCGAAGATAATCTTTGAGGATAGTTCATGCGCCTTTAACTGTATTTTATGTCTTGTATCGTCAAGATAGTAATTGTAACTTAGGTTATAAAACAGATAAGCGATGAACGCGAAAAGTATAAAAAGAGAACTTACATAAAGTCCCATAAACCTATATAACAGAGCCTTTTCGGCTTTAGTGAAATCTATATCCTATCCCTTTTATATTTGTTATCGACTCGTCAGAGAGTTTTTTTCTAAGATTTTTGATATAAGTTCTAAGAGTCGAATGGGTCGGAGAATCTTCATAACTCCAGACATTGTTTATAATCTCGTCAAAGCTTAAAACTTTGCCGCTGTGATTTAAAAAATACTCCAAAATATCAGCCTCTTTTTTTGAAAGCGTCTCGCTGGAATCTTTGGTGATAATCGAGCGCGTCGTAAAATCGTAACTCTTCGAGTCGTCGATTTTTACGATTTTGTTTTGCTCTATGAAAAAGCGTTTTTTCAGATTATCGATCCTTACTTTTAACTCTAGTAAATCAAACGGCTTTTTTAGATAATCGTCCGCGCCGCAGTTAAACCCTTCCTCCACATCTTTCGCTCCTTCAAGCGATGTTATGAAGATTGCCGGCGTATTGTTTTGAACATCGCGAAGAGATCTTAAAAAATCAAAACCGTTGATTTCTGGCACATTTACATCAAGCAGCAATAGATCAAACTTCTCTTTATATACGATATCTTCCGCATCCGCACCGTTAAAAACGGTCGTTACGCCGCATCCTAAATCTTTTAGATACTCTTCTATAAGCTCGCTTAGTATTATGTCGTCTTCCAAAAGCAGTATTTTCAAAATATCCCTTTAAAATGTTTGCAACTCTTCTTTTACTTTTTGATTTCTCTCGTTTATCATATCTCTCATATGATTAAGATAGTAACGCCACATCTCCATACTGCCTATCGTCTCTTCGTAAGTATCTCTCCATCTTTGTATATGTCTTGGCATCTGATTTTGTACTTTTGCGACAATCCCGTCAAGAATGGAGTGCATTCTTTGAGGTAAAAATGTTGAATTTAGATAATTATAATACTTTTGTTTAAATCGAGCCTTGAACGCATCGTTTTTTATAAGCGATCGAAACAAAAATGTTGACCAAGGCGGATAAACTTCGCTCGTATCGTCAACCGTCGTTAATTTTTCAAAAATATTTATATCCATAGGATCGTCCCAAGGACCGAATGCGGAGTCGAGATCTTCAAGTATCCATCTCCATTTAGCCCCCTCTTTCTCTTCTCTCCAATACCTTACATTCGTATATGGCCAATCTACATTTAGAAAAAAAGTCTCGGCTATCATATAATCTATATAATTTTCGATATCCATTTTAGTCGAGATGTATCGATAGTTCGCCTCATCGGTTAAATCATGAGAGTTTATATAATTTATCATAGCTATATAGTCGTCCGGGTTTCCCTTTTTTATCTCTATGTTATCATATAAAAGATCGATCTTTTTCTTTTTCACGCCGGGGTGATTTTGCGCTATAAAGTCTCTATTTTTCTTTTCGCGAATATTATGAATACCGAAATATTCACCGTTTATAAACAAAACGCACGGTTTATAATCTTGATAATCCACATCAAGATCGTCTTTTACGACTTGGTGCAAAAACGGATCTCTTATCATCGTTTGAAGCCAGTCTTGACCGGAACTTTTGAGTTTAAAACCTTCATATTCCATAAAGGGTTTATTTTCAAAAAGCTTATACTCTATCGTTTTATTGCCGTATTTATCATCGGCGCTGATTTTTAAAGACTTTTGAGGAAGAACTCTCGAACAACTGCCGCTTATCTCGACCTCTATCTCTTGTGAAAAACCTAGATTTTTCTCTTCGTCAAAAAACTCTATATGAGCCGGTCTAGCCCAATCTTGAAAATAGTTTGCCCTCACGCCCTCTTGCGTGCATCCGGGCGATGTAGCGCCGTTTGTGCCTTTTACATATATTCCCGCTTCATCGCCGAAAAAATAGTCATCATTTGTCGATAACGATACGACGGGCAATTCGATATTTTCATTTATAAAATAAGAAGCGGCTATCTCTTTGCTTAAAAATTTACCGATACTTTGCGCTCTTGCTCGTAAAATAGTATTTTTATCTATATAAATAGGAGCCGTATATAGATTTGAATTTTGGGTAGGATATGAACCGTCGGTCGTATAGTATATCTTTGAATTTTGGGAAGAGCTTATCGCAACCGTTATCGGCGTATCGTAAAATCCGGCATCGATTGAAAAAGAGGGAGTTTGGCTTAGAGATAAAGTTTTTCGCGCCGTTTTATTCGGCGATCCTGGAGTCGGATTCATAAAAACGATTTCTCCGTTTTTTACTGTGCATGAGACATCGGTTTTTTGTTTGCCGAAAGAAAAGCCGTCAACAAGCTCGTCGTTTCGATCAAAAAGGGCAATCGCCTCCCCTTTTGACTTAAGTGAAAAATCGGTATGCATGCCCTTTAAAACTATATCTTTTTTATCCGCCCAAAAAATCATGCGATCTTTCGCGCCTATAATAGTACCCCGAGGTATCTCCCAGCTTCCGCCTTTTAGCGAATCGGAGAGTGAATAACCGCCTATATCGACATCGACCGACGAGGGATTGTATATTTCGATCCAGTCGCTAAAGGCATAAAAATCGGGATCCATGATAGTATGACCGTTAGACGCCAAGATTTCAGAAATTATCAAAGATTTACGATCGTTGTCGTCTAATTTTATTTTAACGATATCCATAGAAGAGACGACGCTGTTAAACTCTTCATCCCACGCTAACGCGCTTACATAAATATTTTGAAAATCAAGCCGTAATTTATTTTTATCTATCGCGACTTCAAACAGATTTTTCTCTTTGGCAAAAGAGAGATATCCTATTCTCTTCCAAGCCCATCCGTTTGAATTTGCCGTAGCTTCGTAGAGTCTATAATCCTCTATAAGATAATCAGCGCCGCCTTGAGGAAGATAACCGCTGTTTACATCGTTGTCGCTGTTGATATATATCTGCGTATGGCTGGACAAAGAGCCGTTTTGCGCCATGAAATATATATTTTTATCGTCGGCGTAAAATTTAAACTCTCCAAAATCCGAATTTGAGATTACGGAGATATCATCCCAATCCGATGAGTCGGCATCGACGGTTATTTTCCCGTTATCCAGGGAATTCATATCTATTTTAGCGACATAGTTCCAGTTTTGATCAAGGCAGATCGCACCGACTCTAAAATTTTCGTCGATACCGCTAAAAAGCTCTCTTGGAGCGATCGTATATACGCTCTTTTCATCATTTGTAAAAGTAATCTCCGCGACCATTTGCCATTTCCACTCATCGGAATTAGAGAGAGATTTATAAACTCTTTCGTCTTCGATCAGATAATCCGCTCCCCCGCTGATCCATTCATCGCTATAACCGGTTTGAGAATCTTGATCTATATCGATAAAAAACTGATAATGAGCGCCTTTTTTTTCGCCTTTTGTTAATTTGATCTCGACATTTTGAGCGTCTAGCGATTTTTCGAGCGTCCCCATATCCGACTCGCCGGGTTTTGTCACGCTCATCCAATTTGT
>JALWKJ010000087.1 GCA_027081495.1 Campylobacterales bacterium
TCGCTTTTAAACATAGCGGTTATTCCGTATTTGCGGGCGTCGGTGAAAGAACCAGGGAAGGTAACGACCTATATGAAGAGATGAAAGAGTCGAATGTTCTCGATAAAGTCGCCTTATGTTACGGTCAGATGAGCGAACCTCCGGGAGCTAGAAATAGAATCGCGCTTACCGGTATCACTATGGCTGAATACTTTAGGGACGAGATGGGACTCGATGTTTTGATGTTTATCGACAATATATTTAGATTTGCACAATCTGGTTCCGAAATGTCGGCGCTTTTAGGTCGTATTCCTTCAGCGGTCGGTTATCAACCAACCCTCGCAAGGGAGATGGGAGCGCTTCAGGAGCGAATTACATCGACTAAAAAGGGTTCTATCACTTCCGTTCAAGCCGTATATGTACCTGCGGACGATTTGACGGATCCTGCGCCTGCGACTGTTTTTGCGCACCTTGACGCTACTACCGTTTTAAATAGAAGTATCGCTGAAAAAGGTATCTATCCGGCCGTCGATCCTCTTGATTCCACATCGAGAATGCTTGATCCCGTTATTATCGGCGACGATCATTACAATATCGCGCGGGGTGTTCAAGCGATTCTTCAAAAGTATAAAGATCTTCAGGATATTATCGCGATTTTGGGTATGGACGAGCTTAGCGAAGAAGATAAACAGATTGTCGAGAGGGCTAGAAAAATCGAAAAATTTCTTTCACAGCCTTTCTTTGTCGCGGAAGTTTTCACCGGAAGCCCGGGAAAATATGTGACTCTTGAAGAGACTCTTGACGCTTTTAAAGGTATTCTTGAAGGAAAATACGATCATATGCCCGAAAACGCGTTTTATATGGTCGGCAGCATTCAAGAAGCTATAGAAAAAGCTGAAAAGATGAAAGCTTAAGAGGCGGCGTCGGAGTTTCGATCCGTTAATAAATGTCAAGGATAAACAATGGCTACAATGAATATGGAAATAGTTACACCTCACGGTAAAATATTCGAGGGTGAAATAAAAAGCGTAACGCTTCCCGGAGCCGAAGGCGAGTTTGGCGTATTGCCCTCTCACGCTTCGCTCGTTACTACTTTAAAAGGCGGCGTTATTGAAATAGAGACCGCCGAGGGTAAAAAAGAGCTTGTCGCGGTCAACTGGGGTCATGTTAAAGTCGATGGTAAAAAGATTACCGTTTTGGCCGACGGCGCGGTCGCGATAGGCGGCAGCGAAAGCGAAATTACGAAAAATCTCGAAGAGGCTAAAAAACTCATAAAAAGCATGAGTGATTCCGACATAGCGATCGCTGCCGCAACGGCGAAACTGGAGACGGCAGCAAAAAGTAGATTTTAAGATGGAGCTTCTTTTAACCTATGTTACCGGCGGAGGTATAATCTCCGTTTTGGTATTTTTATGGCTTTCGATATATTTTGTCGTGACATTTTGGATATGGATATCTCGGTATATGACGCTAGGCCGCTGGGAAAAGATTGAAAAAAGGTCTCTTGAGACTCTGCTTCGAGGATCAAGAAGTATCAAAAAAGAGTCTATCTTAAGTAAGTGCCTTATGAATTCAAATACCAAGACTTCTCTTGACATTTGCAAAAGCGTCGCGGAAAAAAAGTCAACGGCTTATCTCTCCATGCTCTCCGTTATTTCATCAACCGCCCCTTTTATAGGACTTTTCGGTACGATCGTTTCGATATTAAATACTTTTATGCAGTTGGGGGATGCGCAAAGCGCCTCTTTGACTGTAATCGCCCCGGCGATAAGCGAAGCTCTCGTTGCGACGGCAGCCGGCATTTTTGTCGCTATACCTGCATATAGCGCGCATGTACTTTTAAAAAGACAAGCGTATGAACTTATGAGCATGGTTCAAAGAGAGATCGATCTTTTGACTTCGGATGAAAACTTTTTTTATGAGTAGCGAGTATCATGCAGTTTAACTGGGATGAAAATCCGGATCTAAATATTACGCCGCTTGTTGACATCATGCTCGTACTGATGGCGATTTTAATGGTAACCGCTCCGGTTATGGAGTATGAAGAAAATATAAATCTTCCGCAGGGTTCGACAAAAAAAGCTACGCACAAAGTCCCCGATTTATCGGTTCGTATAGATTCTAAAAAAAATATATATATAAAAAACGAAAAATTCAATTTCGATACATTTGCCGACGATTTTTTACTCCAGTCGAATAAATATCCAAAAGATACGGTTGTTTATATCAAGGCGGATAAAGATCTTAAATACAACGATGTAATGTTTATTTTAAAAGTGATAAAAGAATCGGGTTTTTCCAAGGTATCGCTAGTAACAAATGGTTGAAAAATTTGAGTTTAAACTAGTTGCTCTACTGCTTTCGATCGCTTTTTATATCGCGCTTCTTTTTGGAATTTATTATGCGATAGTAAACGATAAAAAAGAGAAAAAAGATTACGGTTTTGATGTAAAAGATGCGATTGTCGTAAATATAGATTCTCTTATAAAAGAAAAACCAAAGCCCATCGAGCATATCAAGCCAAAGCCCAAACCGATAACCCCGCCTCCATCGCCTCCAAAAACGGTTGAGCAAAAAAAGCCCGTTTTGCCCCAAAAAGAGCCGATAAAGAAGATTTCCGAAGTTAAGCCGAAAATTTCCGATGTTGCGGTAAATAAGCCTTCGCGCGATAAAATAGCGAAAACTCCAAAAGATCTCTTCTCTACCGTAAGAAGTCAAAAATATGACAAAATCATTAAAGAGCAGCAAAAGCAAAAAGAGGCGAAAGCCAGTAGATTGAAAAAAAGAGAAGCCCGGCTTGCCAGAAAAAGAGAGCTTAGAGAAAAACAAAGAAGAGAGAGACAAAAAGCCAGAGCGAAAAAAGCGAGGGAGGCGAGAAAGCTTTTGCAGGATTTGCAAATTTCCCAACCTGCCTCTTCAAGCAAAAAAAAAGGCGAGGAGCATGAATACTGGAGCTTTGTTTCCGATAAAATTATGGCAAAATGGCAAAGAACGGTTTCAACGCAAAACGGTCTGAAGGGTTCGGCTTTGATAAGAATAGACAAAAACGGAAGACTTACTTATAGAAATTTAAAATTATCAGGTAATAGTCTTTTTGATACGAAGCTTAAGGTGTTTCTTGATAATTTAGAGTATGAGAGATTTCCGGCATATAAAAAAGCGCCGTATATTGAAGCGGTATTTGAATTTAAAGATAAAGAAAAAGGGATTTAGATGAAAAAAATAGTTATGCTTATACTGTTTGCCATATCTGCTTACGGTTATGACGCGACTATTGAGATTATAAAAAAAATCGAAAAAGAGCCCAAAATCGCCGTTGCGGATTGTAGTTCAAGCGCGATAAACGACAGGATTAAAAAAAAGTTTTTGAAAATCCTTATAGGAGATCTTAAAGTCACGACGCATTTTAATGTCGTCAACGATTATACTGCTTTAAGCTACGAGAACAACGAAAGGGTTGACGCCTTGGCGAAAGAGGGTATAGAGCTTCTGGTCAAGACAAAACTGGAACAGGAGCCTTCGGGAAAGATAGTCGCTAGTATAAAATTGATAAATGCGAGAAATTTGACGCAGCTTTATGAAAAGTTTTATACGATTTCAAAGCCCGATCGCTATCTATTTTTAGCCCACAGCGCTACGGTGGACATAAACGACTACATAGGCGCTCCATCAGTTTCCTGGATGAAAAGATATGTGATTTTCGCGGCATATACGAAGCCCGGTTTAAGCGATATAATCGTTTCCGATTATACTTTAAACTTTAGAAAAAAGATCGTAACCGGCGGTTTGAATCTTTTTCCCAAATGGGCAAACGAGGCGCAGGACGCCTTTTACTATACATCTTATAACACTAATATGCCTACGCTTTTTAAAGTCGATATATATACGGGTAAAAAGACTAAAATCGCATCCAGTCAGGGAATGATAGTCTGTTCGGATGTAAGTAAAGACGCAACCAAACTGCTTGTAACGATGGCGCCTTACGATCAGCCGGATATTTATCTGCTTGATCTTAGAACCGGTTTAAAAAAAAGACTTACCGCCTATAAAGGAATCGATGTAAGCGGAAATTTTGTAGATAATGAGCAAAAAATCGTTTTTATCTCCGAGAGATTGGGTTATCCGAATATTTTCGCAAAAAATATAAACGGCGGCAGCGTTGAACAGATGGTTTATCATGGAAAAAACAACAGCTCTTGTTCTACGAGTGGAAAGTATATTATCTATTCGTCAAGAGAGGGTAGAAATTCGTTTGGAAAAAACACTTTCAATCTCTATCTTATCTCTACGCAGACCGATTTTATCAGAAAACTTACAAACGGAGGGAAAAATCTTTTTCCAAGATTCGGTAACGATGCCCAAACGGTACTTTTCATAAAATATATAAACTCAAAAAGCGCTCTTGGAGTTCTTAGGTTAAATGCGAATAAAAGTTTTTTATTTCCGCTTAAAGCTGGTAAGATACAATCTATTGATTGGTAATATTTAAATATATTGATAAAAGGAAATGATCATGAAAAATAGTTTGATTTTTGTAATCACATTTACTGTAATGCTTTTTTTAGGCTGTGCTCAAAAAGCGCCGGAACTCGCAAATGAAAACAGTATGCCTCAAACAGGCGGTTACAATCCCGAAATCACCAATGATTCTCAGATTTCAAGTATGGAAGGGGTAGATGAAAGCGCGGCATACGGCAGTATAGACGAGAAAATAGCCGCGATTGAACAAAGCGTTCAACCTATCTACTTCGCAACCGATAGTTATAGAATTTCACCCTCGGAGTATCAGAAAATCGAAACGAACGCTCAAATATTCAACGGAGAGCTAGCGCATGATCTCTCTATAAAAATAGAGGGAAACTGCGATGAATGGGGAACCGACGAATACAATTACGCTTTGGGACTTAAAAGAGCCAAAAGCGCAAAAGACGCTCTTTCGGTCTCGGGAGTCGATGAAGCGAGAATGGCGCTTATAAGTTACGGCGAGAGTAAACCCATCTGCAGCGAACACAACGACGCGTGCTGGCAGCAAAATAGAAGAGTAGATTTTAAACTATTGCCGTAGGTTGAAAAATGAGATATCTTTTTGTTTTTTCGGTTTTACTCTTTATTACGACTCAAGTATCTGCGGAGGTTTCCGCGTTTGGCGCCGGGGATTTGAAAAGCGACAATCCTTACGGTTTGAGTGAGAGTGAAAAGGTTATATATTCAAATAAAAAAGCCGTTATAAAAAACGGTAAAAAGATAAAAGCTTTA
>JALWKJ010000088.1 GCA_027081495.1 Campylobacterales bacterium
CTGCAATGATAATAAAGAGAAAATCGAAATCTTAAAGATAGACGGTATTTGGAAAGATAGTATTCCCGAAGATATGAAATCTAAATTCCCTCCATCAAATTGTCCTAAAGTAAGAAGCTACCTTCTTATACCAAGCAGCGTTCAAAAAGATAGCGATATAAATATAAAACTTTATGGATGTTGGGATGCCGGAAACAGAATATTTGGTAATCAAAAATTTTATACTTTTAAATCAACTAAAAAAGATAATAAAATAACATTTATAGCGTATAAAAAGATATTTCTTGATCAACCCTCAGATAATGATGCGATGCTTGATTATTTTACATTCAAAAGCGAGTACAACATAACAAACGATTTTGAAGTTGGAGATGTCAAGTTTGTGGTTAAAAATCCCGACGGGGAAGAGTTGACGACTAACATAACGATAGAGTAGTTGGAAACTTGAAAACGACGAGTCGGCTCAAGCTATGAAAGAGTATTTCATAGCTCCCGTTGTATATTGAAAAGTTTTTAGCTTATCGTTCGCTTAGTTTTTGGGCGAGCGTTTTCGCTTTTTTTAGATCCGTTTTACCGCTTCCTAGTTTCGGCAGTTCGTCGAGATAAAAATAGAGCGAAGGTCTCATGATGGGATTGAGATCGCTTTTGTCTATGATGCTTTTTAGCTCTTTTTTATCTATTTCGCCATGATATAAAAGAACTATTTTTTCTCCTTTTTTTTCATCACGAATTCCCGTCGCCACTATCTCCGACTCTTCGGGAATTATTTTTCGTATCTCTTCTTCAACCGCGCTTAACGAGATCATCTCGCCTCCTATTTTTACAAACCTGGAGTATCTATCGACTATGGTTAAAAAGCCGTCTTCGTCTATCTTTCCTTTATCTCCCGTAACATACCATCTGACGCCGTCGATCTCTTTTATGACTTCCGCCGTTTTTTTGGGATCTTTTAGATACCCTTTCATCACTTGAGTTCCGCCTATAAGTATCATCCCCTCTTGCGAAGTAGGAAGTTCTTCAAACGAATCGGGATCGACGATTTTAAGAGACGAGCCGGGAAAAGGCATGCCTACCGTTCCTATTTTGTTTCCTATTTGAAGATGCCAAAAATCGGTGTTTAAGACATCGGGGATATTTGCGGAAATTCCCGGAGTCGTTTCGGTCGTGCCGTATGCTTCGTAAATCTCGAGTCCAAATTTCTTTTTGAACGCTTCTCTGACATCCGTTGAGAGTTTTTCCGCCCCTGCTACTACAAATCTGATACTTTCAAACATCAAAGGATGCAGCTTTTTGCTTTTTGTATATATCCTAAAAAATGTGGCCGTTCCAAACAAAACCGTGCCTTTGTACTTCGCCGCGAGTTTTCCGACGCTTTGGGCGTCGGTGGGGTCGGGTTGACATATAAAAGCCACTCCCTCAAGAAGAGGGGCTAAAGTCGCTACCGTCAAGCCGAAAGAATGAAATATCGGAAGAGTCGCCATAATCACATCGTCTTCTTTGAAGTTTAAAAGATTCGTAAACTGTTTTATGTTCGCCATAAAATTTTTATGAGTTAGTTCTATGCCTTTTGGCGCGCCCTCGCTTCCGCTGCTAAATAGTATGGCGGCCGTATCGTCGATCTTGGATGGTGTTAAAAAGAGCCTCTCAAGCGCAAAGTATGGTAAAATTTTCATAAGCGCCCAGTTTTTAAGGATAGTGGATTTTTTGATACTCTTTTTTAAATCCTCCACAAAGATCACTTTTACCTCTTTTAAAACATCCTCTATGTCTATACCTTTTGCTTTTAATTTTGTGAGAAAAACTCTCGAAGTGTAAATTGTTTTGATTTCAGCCGTAGTTATGGCGTGCGCGATGGAGAGTTTGTTTGCGGTATAGTTTAGATTTACTACGCATTTAGAGAGCGATAAAGCGGCAAGGTTGACGATAACCCCGCCCGCGGCCGTTGGCATGACTATACCGATATTTTGCTCCTCTTTTGATATCTCTTTTATTTTTTGCGCAAAGGCGAATACTACCGCCGCAAGTTTATGGTTGCTCAATTTTACTCCCGTCGCGTCGGCTACGCATAATTTTTCTCCTTGAATTTTCGCCATCTTGAGCCAGCTGCAATGAAGAGGTTTAAGTCTTTGTACATGATCGCTCCAAGACTCTATCTGGAGTTCGAAAATCGCTTTTTTAAGCGCGGCCGCGTTTGTGTTTTGGGGCATGGCTTTTGCGAAAGAGACGCCTATGTCCCTTTCTCTCAAAGAGACATTATATTTTAACTTCTCCTTTGCGAAAGAAAATCTACTTCCCCAAAGCCCCCTTATATAAAAGGGTATTATAGGCGCGTCTATATCTTTATCCTTGCAAATCAACTCAAATCCCTTTTGAAATTTGCCAAGATGTCCGTTTCTCGTTATGGCGCCTTCGGGGAAAAGCGCCACTATCTTGCCTTCTCTTAGCTTCTCTTTAACGGCGTTGAAAGAGTCTTTGCTTGCCCTTGCGGAGATCGGAATAACTCCGAAAAATTTAAAGATCGGTTTTAAATACCATTTTTCATATATGCTTCTTTCCATAACAAAACTGACTCGTCTCGGGCTTGCTATGGAGAGTATAATCCAATCGATATAACTTACATGATTTCCAAGCAAAAGCGCGGCGCCGTCTTTTGGAAAATTTTCCACTCCCGATATATGAAGATGATATCTAAAGAGGGCGATTATCTTAAAAATAAGCCGTAATAGAAATTGAGGTAAAGTGACAAACGCGTAAATCGCTCCGACGGTCGTTACGAATATAAGTATCTTAAAAAGCGTATCGCTATCAAGACCGTTTAATGCGCTAAACATCGTAAGAATTAAAAATACAAGCATAAACCAGTTTTGGACGAAGTTGCTTGTCGCCATTACCCGCCCGAGTTCATGGGCTTTTGCTCTGTATTGAATTAACGCGTTTAAAACAACGATCAAAAATCCGCCAAAGATGCCGAATATTAAAAATTCGGCTCCAAGAAGATATATGTTTGAAGTGTTCGTTATGGCGTATATGATAATGGATATTCCGATCGCTCCGATGGGAATAAGACCGGTTTCGATATACTTTTGTGAAAGTTTTGCGGTCATAACCGAACCTATGGCGATACCAAGACCGGCAAGCGCCATGATGGATTGCGCGATAATCGTATTGTTTTCGTGGCTCGTCTCTTTTAGATGAACTCCGAAGATTGCCAGTATGACCTGAGCGACGCCGAAAAATACGCCAAGACCTATGATGCTTTCTATGATAACTCTATTTGAGGTTACGATAGAGAAGTTCTCTTTTAGATATCCTAGTTTTAAGTATTTTTCTTTATCGAATTTTAGATTTTTATCGCCGCTTAAAAAGTCTGGTATCTTTTTTGTAAGTATGACTTGAAGCGCTCCAAAAGCTACGAGTATGAGAGCTATAGGCCAGATATTTGATAGGATTTCACCTACCGTCGTTTCGTTCGAATCTATTAACGACTCGAAAAAGTATGAGAAAATTACGGAGCTTAATAAAATAGCCGATATCGTAACGGCTTGTACTATACCGTTTCCTTCCGTTAAATGATCTTTTCCGAACATCTCTTTGATAAGACCGTATTTAGCGGGTGAAAAAACGGCGCTTTGCGCCGCAAGTAAAAATGTCAAAAACAAAGCTACATAAAAAAGACCGAAATAGTAAGAGACGGCGATCAAAATAGTGATCGCAAAAGCCAGTATCGACGAGTAGTGAAGGACTTTGCTTTTTGAAAATCTGTCGCTTAAAAAACCGGCGGGCGTAAAGAGCATGATAAAGGGTAGAAGTATCAGCGCGTTAACAAAAGCGGTTAGAACTATCTGAGTCGTGCCGTCATATATTTTAAAGATACTATTTTGCAAAATTATTTTATCGCCCAAATCGACTACGGCATTTAAAAATATGACAAATATATAAGCTATCGCCCCTTTTATTTTTAAGAGCTTTATCATTTGCGATCCTTTTTTAGATTTTTTGCCACCCTTTTTTTGTGCTCTTTTAGGGTCGCTTGGTTAAATATATAGGGCTTTAGGGTTAAGAGAATATCGAATATCAATTTTTGCAGCTTATTGTTTTGGTTATCTTCTTTTGAAGTCAATAGTTTGGCTCCCATCTCGTACTCCAGAACCGCCAGCTCTTTTGCGCATTTTTCATACGCCTTGAAAAGCTTATCGTCAACTTCCGCTTCTTTTGCTAAAAGAAGTATCCTTTGCGCTTGGGTTTCATTCTCTTTATTTTGCATAGCCTTTAGATATCCCAGTACGATATCCGTATCGCTTTGAAAGTCTATTTTGTTATCCGTTAATATCTCTTTTATATGAGATATCGAATATCCCAAGTTATGTTGAAAATATTTTATAAAATTTAAAATTTTAAGAGTTTTTTCATCGTATAGGTGAACATTTTGTTTCGGTTTATAAGGAGAGGGTAAAAGCCCCTCTTTTATGTAGTATAAAATAGTCGATTTACTCACTCCGCTTCGTTTAACGAGTTCCGACATCTTAAATCTCATGACGACTCCTTTATTTGGATATCGTCATGATAGCGGATCATTTATAAAGTGTCAAGTGTTACTTTGTACTATTTTTTATTTATTATCAATTCATCGGCTATGAAGTTACCTACCGTAACGGAAGCCGTCTTATTTTCGTCTATTCCCTCGATCGTAACGGTCGTCCAGCCGTTACAGTCCGTTTTTGAAGCCGTTGTTATACTAAATACCTGCGGACCCGCAAGAGTTGGTTGTTCCAAATATACATTTTGAGCCGGTATTTTATCGGTGCCGTTTAAAAGCATTTTAAATCTAACGCCGCAATTTGGACCCGTATCTTTATAATCGCATGTTAGGGTATTTGGAGTAAGACCCAGACCCGTTAGGGTTATTTTTCTCGAGATGCCAATATGTTTGTCGTTTAACCTGCTGTTTGCGTAGATGAAAACCGACTTTCCGACCATCGCCGGCACATATCTAAGCTCCGCGTAAGCGACGCCGTCTTTTACTTCGGTCGCTTCAAAAGAGGAAGCCGCCGCGTTCATAATCGTTTGGCTGCATTCGTCATATCTATATTCGTTTCCGACTACGAAGCTTACATCGTCGATCAAGTCGCCTTTATCCATATTTATGAGAGAAACTTTATTGTTTGCAAGATCGATATCCTCTATATCCCAACCTCCCAGATTTTCCGGTTTATACTTCTTTTCGTTTGCCAAAAAAACCAGAGTGTCGTCGTTTGTTATCGGATCTTCCAAAAGATCTATAGAGTAGGGAAAAGTAAATGCGGCGTTGTTTTTATCGAAACTGCCTCTGTCGTTGCGAAAGTAGGAAGCATTTTCGTATTTTATTACATCATGTAAAATATATTTGTTGGTTATATCGTTTAGTGTTTCGTTAAAAGCGTTGGTATAGAGTTTGGGATTGTTAATGACCCCGGTTGAGATACTCGTGCCGTCTTTTGCTTTATTGCCGTATTTATCGACTACATGAATAACGAATCTATCAATGAAAAGTCCATTTTCAAATCTTGTTCCAATGGGAACGATCGCCATGCTGGAGCTTCTGTTTTTCTCTATGACAAGAGGAATTTTTAATTCATAATCAGATGTTTGATCCTCTTTTAATTTGATTTTAGCTTTAAAAACAAGATTTGTCGTACCCGATAGTTTATTCATTTTTATCGCTACATTGTCCGCGGCTCTGATGGAGTTTTTAGGTATGACATATACGGGACCTTGCTCTCCGCTGTAGGTGATGAAGTTGAAATATTTTCCGTCGGTAGAGTTTTTCTCTTCGGCTTCTAGCGTTATGGAGTCGATAATCGATACATCCGCCGGAGCATTGGTATAGATGTTTGTTATATTAAAATGGATCTGTCCTATCTCTTGTGTTGAGTAATACCCTTTTTGATTATAGTTGTCGGAAAAGCTAAGACTTACTCTATATGCGTTTTTGGCGTCTATCTTTATCTCTCCGACAGTAGTATTTTCATCGCCCGTTATAGTGCCGCCGGTATTTGGAGTCGTGTTGTTTTGTTCGGGGGTGTTAAGATCCGGAGATGTCTGAGGATTTTGCTGTGCGGCTCTTGAAAGCTCGTCTTCGAGATCTCTTACCGAAGTTTCGCAGCCTGTCGTAAAAAGGATTGCCGCGACAAAGAGAGCGTAAAGTAGTTTTTTATAGATATTCATATCTTGATTCTCCTGAAATTATGCTATTTGAGTCCTATGTAAAATGATGTTTCTCTCAAACCGCTGTAGATATTGTTTGAGAATCATCGTTTTTCAGAGGACACATTTTGGTTAATATCGGCTTTAATGGAAAAAATTTAATGATTTTAGTAAAAAGAGGTATATAATCGGATGTCCAATCCGGGCAAATTTACTTCCGGCTTGTTTGGCGCGATGATAACCTTTTGCGGGCTTACGAGAGCGCCTGTGATGAGAGTAGGATCAAATATAGTGAAATCTACACTGCGCGACAATAAGAAAATCGCCCTCAACTTTGTAAACGAGCCGATGCTCTTGGGTAATACGCCGGGAGAGGTAGCCGCTTAGATTTCCCTTGAGTCTCTCGGGTTTGCCTATGCCATCCGCATCATCCGGGTTTCTTTGGATATCCTTGATCAAAAGGTTGATTCGTTTGAGCGTTTTTTTGTTGGTCTCTTGCCAGTAAAGATAGTCTTCCCAGCCTAGGGAAGAGAAGGCGACAATCATTCTTCAATCAACATTTTCTTTTTGAAACGACCCGCTTCGATCTCCTGAATCGATTGTAATAATCTGTCACGATTGGCTGGAGTCGAGAGAAGATAGAGCGTCTCTTTTATCGAACTATACTCTTGGGCGGAAATAAGCACCGCTTTTTTATCGTTTTTTGTAGTGATGAGATAGGTTTCGAAGTTTTCATCGACATCATCGATAAGCGACTTGAGATTGTTTCTGGCATGAGAATAGTTGACCGCTTGCATCGTATTTCCTTTTGACAAAATATTGTCATATTATAGCATATTGACAAAATATTGTCAAATTCGGGACAAATTAAAAAGAAGAGAGTTTTATCCAAATTTATTTTAAAAAGCTATAATAGCGCAAAATTATAAAAAGAGAGTAGCTATGCCGTTTAAACCGTTTATATTGACAAACGATACATTAGAGCGACAAAAAGACGCCGTTTTAAAGAAGATAAAATCAAATGAAAAAAGAGTAAAAGAGCTTTTAGAGATAAAAGAGAAAAATTATGAAAATTTCGTCCGCGTCTATCAGATTATCTCCGAAGAGCTTGGATATCTGTTTACTCCGATATCTCATCTTAATTTCGTAAACAACACAAAAGAGAGTGAAGAGGTCTATAACGAACTTTTGCCCTCTCTTACAAAATACTGGACAAAACTCTCCCAAAATGAAGATATATATAAAGCTTTTAAAGAGATACGAGACAACGAGTCGGAAAAATTAAATCATGAGCGGAAAAAAGTTTTAAAAGATGCGATAAAATCGTTTGAACTTAGCGGAGTCGGACTCGATAGCATAAAAAAAGAGAGATTGGCGCAAATAAATCTAGAGCTAAGCGAACTTACGACCTCTTTTGCGCAAAATCTTTTAAAAGCTACCGATTCATACGAAATGATAGTCGATGATCATGAAGTCGTAAAAGAGCTTCCAAAAAGCGATCTTGAAGCCGCGAAATTTGAGGAAAACACAAAGATAAAATATAAATTTACTCTCCATCAACCCTCTTTTATAGCGTTTATGACATATAGTAAAGATAGGGGGTTAAAAGAGAAGCTCTATAAAGCATATACTACAAGAGCGCCGCAAAATGAAGATCTTATAACGAAAATCCTTGCTTTAAGGGACGAGGAAGCGAAAATTTTGGGATTTGAAAATTATGCTTCATTGAGTCTTGAGACGAAAATGGCAAAAGATCCGAAAAAAGTTATATCGTTTTTGACTAAGTTGGCGCAAAAAAGTAAATCTCAGGCAAAGGACGAATTAAACAAGCTTCAAAACTTTGCTCTCTCTTTAGGCTTTGAAGGCGATTTGCAAGCTTGGGATATAGCCTATTATAGCGAAAAATTAAAAATCGCCTCTTTGGATGTCGCTGAAGAAGAGTATAAACCCTATTTTGAAAAAACAAAAACGGTAAAAGGGTTGTTTGAATTTATAAAGAGGCTTTTTAAAATAGAATTTGAAAAAATCGATACTCCAACTTGGCACGAAAGCGTTGAAGTTTACGATCTTTTAAAAGATCGTAAAAAGATAGCGAGAATTTATATCGATCTTGAAAATAGAAAAGGTAAACGAGGCGGCGCATGGATGAACGACTGGGTGACTCGTCATAAAGATTTAGAGGGCAAAAATGTACTTCCGATCGCTTTTATAGTCGCGAATTTCTCTCCTTCTTCAAAAGATACGCCTTCTTTGCTAAGAGCCGACGATGTCGTAACTCTTTTTCATGAAATGGGTCATGCCCTGCATCATATGTTAAGCTGCGTGGATGAGCCTTTTGTCAGCGGTATAAACGGAGTCGAGTGGGACGCGGTCGAATTTCCAAGCCAGTTTTTGGAAAATTTCGCTTATGAAGAGAAGATTTTAAAATCTTTTGCGATTCACTATAAAAGCGGTGAAGTTTTAAGTGATGAAATGATACGAAAACTTAAAAAGTCCAAAAATTTTCAATCCGCAATGGGGATGATCCGTCAAATCGAATTTGCGCTTTTTGATATGAAGATACATCTAAAAAAATATGACGCCAAGGGTGTCGCGAATGTACTCAAAAGCGTTAGAGATGAAATAAGCGTTATAAAAGTTCCCGAATATAATAGATTTGAATGGGGATTTTCACATATTTTTGCGGGAGGTTACGCCGCAGGATATTATAGTTACAAATGGGCTGAAGTATTAAGCGCGGACGCTTTTTTTAAATTTGTCGATCAGGGAATTTTTAGTGAAAATGTAAGCGAGGCATATCTAAAAGAGATACTGCAAAAAGGGGGAAGCCGCGACGCTTTGGAGAGTTTTGTCGCATTTAGTAAAAGAGAGCCGGATATCGAATCTCTTTTACGCTTATGCGGTATCAAATCGTAAGAGAAGCGGAGGCTTTTTGTTTTGTTAAGAGTTTTTTTAACTCTTCAAAGGCGATAGGCTTGCTAAAGTAAAATCCCTGATAGGTAGAACAGTCGTTTTCTTCCAAAAACGCCAATTGTTCTATGTTTTCGACGCCTTCGGCAATGATTTTGCACTGCATATTTTTTGACAGTTGTATAATCGTAGAAGCTAAGAGCTGATCGTCTTTGTTGTTTTGGACATTTGAGATAAACGCGCGGTCGATTTTTACCGTGTCTATGGGCAGATCTTTTAGGTATTGAAGCGAAGAGTATCCCGTGCCGAAATCGTCAAGCGAGATAGTAATGCCCATCTCTTTTAACTGATGCATCTTTTCTATAATCTCTTTTATATTGCTGCTAAAAACGCCTTCGGTTAGTTCAAATTCAAGAAAAGAGGTATCTATCTTTAATAGAGTGACGATTTTTTTGACTTTCGAGATAAAGTAGGGGTCTTTAAACTGTATCGGGCTGATATTTACGGAGAGCGTCTTAAACTCTTTTGGTAAATCTTTTATGGATTGTAGATGTTTTATTTTATGACATACTTCGTTAATGATCCATTCTCCCATATCTATAATCAAATTCGTCTCTTCCGCAATCGGTATAAAAATTACCGGAGAAATAGTTCCTTTGTGAGGGTGTTCCCATCGTATCAGCGCTTCCGCGCCTACGATATGACCGTTTTGAGTATCGACTTGGGGCTGATACAATATAGTAAACTCTCTGTTTTTAACGGCTTTTTTTAACTCTTCTTGAATTACGAGCTCTTTTTCTCTCAAAATCCTCATAGTATGGGAGTAAAATTTGAAATTTACATGCGAATCGTTTTTAGCTTCATACATGGCCATATCGGCATGTTTTATCAAGTCTTCCGTATTATCGCCGTCAATACCGTATATAGCGGTTCCTATGCTGGTGCTTATATGTATGATTTTATTATCGATGCTAAACGGTTCTTCTATAAGGGTTATAATTCTGTTTACCATTGTAAAGATATTTGTTTGAACCGTTTTCGGATTTAAGTTTCCATGAATCAGAACAAACTCGTCTCCACCGATTCTTGCTATAAAATCATCGTTTTTGATGACCGTATTTAATCTGTTGGCTATGAGTTTTAGGAGTTTATCGCCGATAGAGTGACCGTAAGTATCGTTTACATCTTTAAATTTGTCCAGATCAAAAAAGGATACCGCGCAAAGACGACCAAGAGCTTTTGCCTCTTTGACTTTTTGTTCAAATTTTATTTTAAGAAGTTCTCTGTTCGCTAGACCTGTTACATTGTCGTAAAATGCCAGTTTTTTAATTTTTTCCTGTGATTTTACCTGCTTGGTAATATCGATACAATAGCCGATAAGATCGTTTTTTGGGAAATCATGATTTTTTTGCATAGTTAAATAGATATGCAGATACTTGATGTCGGCGTATTTTGTACGAACTTTTACCTCTGTTTCATAGGAGATTTCATTGTTATGTTTGTAAGCGCTTATCTCTTTTTGAAGTTTTAAAAGCGTTTGTATCTCAAATATCTGCTCTAACGAGACTTCCGAGTTTATCAGCTCTTTTGTGCTATATCCGAGAAGTTGATTTATATTTTGCGATATATAGGTGCAGCTGGCTCTTTTCTTTTCATCAAAGCTTATTTTGAAATTTACAACCGGTCCTCCGCATAACAATTGCTCCTTTTGATCCAGATAAGCATGATACTCTCTTAGCTCGTTGTTTGTAACGCTTATGAGATGAGATAGCGCCGAAAATGTACAAAAGCTGTTTGTTTCTATGTTTGAGCGAGGAAGATTGCATTCTGTTTTTGTACAGGGAGATTCGCTTAACGATAAAACGGTTATGGTCTGATTCATAAAATGAGCGCCTGCGTTGTCGGAATAAAATTCGCCGTAAGTAAAAAAACCGCTAACATCCGCGACATCGTTTAACGGGGTAATCTCTTTTATAATTTCATTTTTCATAAATTTTCGTCTAGCTACGCATGAATAGACGAAAATCGATTCGGTAGAGTGCTTTTGAGATTTATTCATGGGAAATGTATTGTTTTGCAGCATCTGTTCCAGATTTCCAAAACCTATTTGATAAACTTCTCCCGTTTTCATCTCTCCCGCAAACCCAAGCGATCCGTCGTCATATTTTTTTATAACCGTTCTTGCTATGGGAATCGATTCTTTTGTCGAGATCAACGGAAAAAGAAGTTTCGAGTTTGTAAAATCCTCATAAATGTCATCACCTAGATAGTGTTTAAACAGCTCGACAGCCGGCATATGATCTATACTATAAACCCTGTTTCCCTTTGCGTGAGTAATCACTAATTTTTTACCGAATGCCACCCAATCGTTTTTAAAGTGGTTTTCAACTCTTATGACATTTGAATCGATAGCGACCGCCGCTACGCCTTTTGAACTGATTTTCTCATTACTAACAAGAAGCGATCCTTCGCCGTTAGGAGTTATTCCGGCGATTCCTCCGGCGATTACGATATCCTCTTTTGACGAATCTTTTATACCGTTTACAAACGCCTGCGCATTGATCGTATTGTTGTCGCCGAAGATTATGAGCGCTTTTGTTTTTTTAGATATAAGATTTTGTGAGAAGTATTCTCCTTTTTTAAAGCTATTTTCATACGATATATCGTCTATATGCAGTAATTTTAACGATGTTTTTTCAAAAGTCGTGACGCTTACAACCGAAGATGAATCTTCAAGTTTGCCTCCTATGATATTTCCCGCCGTGGTCGTACCGATGATTTTCGCTTTTGGAAAGTATCGCTCAAGCGTTTTTAGTTTATATCTAAGCTCCTCTTCCTCGGCGATCGTAGTAAATATTTGAATTAAAATCGATTTGGAGTTATTGATTTCTTCTATAGGCAGTCTCTGTATAGCTTCTTTGGAATACAAAATATTGTAACTTCTCATGACGAATTATCCAATTTTTAGGTTATCACCGCACCAACAAACATTCTTAAATTTTGAGAGTACGGGAAGTAGTGAGATATGTATTTAAAAAACTGTAGGACTAACTAGTTAATTCAAAGTTTTTTAGATGCATAGATCGCTTCTTCCCGTTACTCCCCGAAGGGTGCGGCGGTTTTGTCCATACTCTTCGTTAGATTTTTTTGCATTAACTAAGGCTAGTGACTTCAAAAATCTGCCTTGATTATGAACAAAATCACCGCATCAAAAATTAAGAATGTTTGTTGGTGCGGTGATCATTGTCAATTAAATCGTCCTATATGTCAATTAGTTTAATTTTTATATGCGGTGATAATATAAATCGCGTATTTATTGCTCTTTTATTTTTAAAATTGCAAAAAAACTATAAATATACTTGACAACAATACGCTCAATATTGTATAATTCCTTCAAATCAACTTAGAGCGCTATTAGAGCGCTTTTATATAAAAGGAGCATATATGCAAAATATTTTTGAAAAATTAACTCACGCTTTAAGAGAATCGGTGGAAAGCGCCGTATCTTTAGCGCTTCACGCAAAAAATCCCGAAGCGACCCCGCTTCATATGATATGGGGTATGCTAACCGATAGCGGTTCTATTTTAAATCAGGCGTTAAACAAGATGAACGCCCAAAAAGAGGCTATAGCTCTTGAGGTAAAAAGCAGAGTGGAAAAACTCCCTTCGGTCTCAAGCGTAACAAAAGAGAGTATAAAACTCTCAAGAGAACTTGCCCAAAGCCTTCAAAAAGCCGAGGCGTTGATGGTAAAAAGCGGCGATCAGTACATTTCGGTCGATACTTGGATAATCGCGAATCTCGACGAGCCGTCTATAAAAGAGGCGCTTGGCAAGTTTATAGATGTAAACGAACTCAAAAAGAATCTCGAAGCTATGAGAGGAGGTCGAAAAATAGATTCGGCTACCGCGGAAGAGAAGCTTGAATCACTTGAAAAATACGCGATAGATCTTACTCAAAAAGCGAAAGAAAGAGAGCTCGATCCGGTTATCGGCAGAGACGAAGAGATTCAGCGCATGATGCAGATATTGATACGAAAAACGAAAAACAATCCTATTTTGCTGGGGGAACCCGGCGTCGGTAAAACGGCTCTCGCCGAGGGGCTTGCTCAAAAGATCGTAAACAAAGAGGTGCCTTTGTCGTTACAAAACAAGAGGCTTATGAGTCTTGATATGAGCACTCTTATAGCGGGCGCAAAATATAGAGGAGAGTTTGAAGATCGTCTAAAAGCGATCATAGAGGAAGTGAAAAAAGATGGAAATATTATCCTCTTTATAGATGAGATACATACGATTGTAGGCGCGGGTGCCAGCGAAGGAAGTATGGATGCGGCAAATATTCTAAAGCCCGCGCTTGCGCGAGGAGAGCTTCATACCATAGGAGCGACGACTCTCAAAGAGTATAGAAAATATTTCGAAAAAGACGCGGCTCTTCAAAGAAGGTTTCAACCGATAAAGGTTGAAGAACCCAACACTAACGAAGCCTTGCAGATCATGCGAGGTATAAAAGAGCGGCTTGAAGCCCACCATAATGTTCAGATACTCGATTCGGCTCTTATAGCTGCGGTGAAGCTTAGCAGCAGATATATAACGGATAGATATCTTCCCGATAAAGCGATAGATCTCATCGACGAAGCGGCCGCCGAACTCAAGATGCAAATAGAGTCCGAGCCTTTTGAGCTTAGCAAGGTAAAAAGAGCGATAGAACAGCTTTTGGTTGAAAAAGAGGCTCTTTTAATGGAAAAAAACAGAAAAAACGACGAACGGTTAAAAGAGATAGAAAAAGAGTTAGCCGATCTTGAAGAGAAGAAAAGAACTCTTCAAACTCAGTTTGAAAATGAAAAGAGCGTCTTTAAAGAGATAGCTTCGATAAAACAAAAGATCGAAGAGTTTAAAAGAGAAGCCGAGCTTGCCAAACGAAACGGCGATTTTAACAAAGCCGCGGAGATAGAATACGGTGAAATACCCAAAATGAGCGAGCGAGAAAAAGAGCTCAACGAGCAATGGAATAAAATGCAAGAGGGCGGGGTTTTGTTGAAAAATAGCGTCGATGACGAGATGATAGCCTCCATCGTTAGCAAATGGACGGGAATCCCCGTCACCAAAATGATGCAAAGCGACAAAGAGAAAGTACTTCATGTCGAAGACGAGTTAAAAAGAAGAGTCGTCGGACAAGACGACGCGCTAAAAGCGATATCAAGAGCCATCAAGCGAAACAAAGCCGGATTGTCGGATCAAAGCAGACCTATAGGAAGCTTTATGTTTTTAGGACCCACCGGCGTAGGTAAAACCGAGAGCGCGAAGGCTCTAGCGCAGTTTTTGTTCGACAGCGAAAAATCTCTCATTCGTTTCGATATGAGCGAATATATGGAAAAACATGCAGTCAGCCGACTCGTAGGCGCGCCTCCGGGATATGTCGGGTATGAAGAGGGCGGACAGTTGACCGAAGCAGTCAGAAGAAAACCGTATAGCGTTTTATTGTTTGACGAGATAGAAAAGGCGCATCCTGATGTGTTTAATATCATGTTGCAAGTTTTGGACGACGGTCGCTTGACGGATAATAAAGGAGTAACCGTCGATTTTAAAAATACGATCATAATACTTACATCGAATATCGCAAGCGACAAGATTATGGAGTTTCGCGATCCCAAAGATAGAGAGACGGCGGTAAAAGACGAGCTTAAGAGATATTTTAAACCGGAGTTTTTAAATAGACTTGACGATGTAATCATTTTTAATCCTCTCGGGCTTGAACAGATCACGAAAATCGTGGATATTCTTTTTAGCTCAATCAAATCCAAAGTCAAAGAAAGAGGTATAGATATAGAACTTAGCGAACGCGCAAAAGAGATTATCGCGCAAGAGGGATTCGATCCGGTCTATGGAGCCAGACCTCTTAAAAGAGCGCTTTATCAAGAGGTTGAAGATCGACTTGCCGAACTGATACTAAGCGATAAAGTCGCTGAAGGAGATCGTGTCGTTTTTGACGCTCAAGAAAACGAGATAATTGTTAAAATCAATCCTTAATCACCTTTAAATACCCAAAGAGGCATATGCTTCTTTGGGGCCGTTTCGAAAAATCGGGAATTAACCTTAATTTAATATATAAGTAATATAATATTAAATATATTTAATGAACAAGGTTCTTTTTCCATATGAAAATAGTTATAATAGCGGCGATACTTTTTTTTAATTCTCTTTTATATTCGTTTGACAGAAATGTTACGAATAATGCTATAGATAGATATAACGATTCCGTAGAACGAATACAGATGGTTAGAAGAGCTAGACTTTTAACAAAAGAGTTAGAGCTTTTGGAAAATAAACTAAATAGTTGGAATCTTCATAAAGAGTCTCTTATTCGCGAGTTTGAGAGAAAAAATAAAGCTCTTATTCAGATGGCGCATGATTCGTATTCCGGTGAAAATCATTGGATTAGACGGGCAAAAAAACGAAAGAGAGAATTTTATCAATCTTTGGCTACGAAAGAGGAAAAAATCAACAATCGTCTTTTTGAAGTTTCAAAGAAATTAAGCGATCTGAAAAACGAGTTTTTATTTAAATATGCGGTCGAATTGACCGATGAAGAGATGTATCACGGAAAAAGAGCGAAAGTTGTCGATCGAGAAAGAAAAATTCAAATGCTAAGCGAGTATATAAAATATATGGGTTCATACGAAGAGCTTAGAAGAAGAAACGAAAAGTTTGACGAAGTACGCTCTTTGCTTTCGAGTATTCCGAAAATCAACCAAAAAGAGATAGCTTTTGACAATAACATCTCCGAGCAAGCCAAGATCAATCGAGATAAAATGTATCAATACGAAACGATGGCAAAGAGGCTTGCGGAGGAATTTTACAATAGATATCATGTAAATGTCGATTCGTCGCAAGCCGCAAAAAAATTCATGGAGAATTTAAGCAAAGCTCCCTGAAAGCTTTTTAAAAATCCCACACCGCCGCCGCATATATTCCCGTAAAATCGACATCGGCGGTAACATCGTCGATATCGTCGAGTTTAAATTTGAGCATCTTTACGCCGGCTTCCACACCAAGACCGAAGATAAAAGTGTATCTTGCGCTTAGCGTAAGGTCGTAAAGGGTGTTTTTGTTATAAGCGATCATATCTCCTTCGGCTTGAAAGCTAAAATTCGACATCGGAATATCAAGTCTAGCTTTTGCGTAAACGGTCGGTAAAACAAAAGAGATATCGGCGCTGCTTTTGCCGGTAGAAATATTTTGTACGCTTGCCGTAGCGTCTATGTATTTTGCGTTTATTCCCAAATCCAGATTTAACCAGTTGTCGAGTATTTCATAATATAGCGTAGCGTCTATTATATCGGCGTTGAAATCGGTCGTTATTTTGCCGGTATATGGTTTATTGTCATATACTACCGGTATAGTCACGGAGCTTGAACCCGAATGTGAAAGATTCGTATAAGAGGCTCTGAGATTCGGCAGCACAGGCAAAGGGTGCTCTATGTAAGCTTTGATTAGATAGGAATTTTCTCTTTTCCACCCGAAAGTCTCTTCTACATCGCTCGTATCGCCTTTGTAGGCAAAAGTTCCGGAAGGCTGGTTATTTAGATAGCCGATACTTATCTCGCCTCCGACGAAATCCCCAAAAGCCAGAGTCGAACATAGCGCCGAGGCGAGTATTATCTTTTTCATGATAATCCTTTTTTTGATTAAATTGATTTATTATATATTAAAATTAATAAATTATACAACTTTTATAATTATTACGATATCGAATAAATACTACAATAGCGTTTGAGAGTATCATATTTTTTAGAGGATTCAATGCAAAAGAGGGTGAAAAAAAGAGTCGGAATTATAGGCGGCGGAGCGTCGGGACTTATATGTGCGATAGTCGCGTCAAGACTGGGATGCGAAGTTACGATTATAGAAAAAAACACAAAGATCGGGCGAAAGATTTTAGCCTCTGGTAACGGAAGATGTAATATTACGAACAAAAAGATTTCCGCACAAAACTATCATGGGCAAAATCCGTCGTTCGTCTCATACGCTATCAAAAATTTCGATCGAATTAGACTTGAAAATTTTTTTACGGATCTTGGAGTCGAATTTACCGCTATTAAAGACGATAGAGTATTTCCGATGTCGTTGCAGGCATCGACAATCGTAGATTTTTTACACGATGGGTGTTTAGAAGAGGGAGTGAAAATATATACGCATAGCGAAGTGAAAAAAGTGATAAAAAGAGATAAATTTATCGTAAAGAAGAGTGATAGAGATTTTAAATTTGACGCTCTCGTAGTGGCTTCGGGCTCGGCGGCTATGCCCTCTTTGGGGGCGACTTTTATAGGATATGAGATTGCGCGCTCTTTTTCACATACGATAAACCCGCTTTTTGCGTCTTTGGTACAGTTAAAAAGCGACGATCCTTTTTGCAAAAAATCAAGCGGGGTGAAAATAGAAGCGTTTTTGAAACTTTTTGTCGAAACGAAGCTTGAAAAAGAGATATCGGGGGATCTGCTTTTTACGGATTACGGACTCTCGGGACTCTCTATTTTAGATATCAGTCGTGAAGCGTCGTTTGCTTTACTAAAAGAGAAATCGGTTTTTATACAAATAGATCTTTTGCCAAGTATCTCTTTATCGTCTCTTAGAAATATTCTCAAAAAAAAGAGTAAAAAATTTAAAAACAAACCTCTCTCTTTATGGCTAAACGGAATGCTTCATAAAAAAATCGTTTTATCTCTTATTGAAAAATTAAAATTTAACAAAGAGAGAACTTTAACAACCAAAGAGATTCATGCACTCTCATACGCTATCAAAAATTTACGCATAGAGATAAAAGATACAAAAGGGATAAAAAGCGCCGAAGTCATGGCGGGAGGTGTGGATTGTACGCAAATCGATCCCAAAACTATGGAATCAAAATTGCATAAAGGACTCTATTTTATCGGGGAAGTTTTGGATGTGGATGCCGATAGGGGAGGATACAACCTCCACTGGGCGTTTGCCAGCGGTTATATCGCGGGAACCTCTTTAGGCGTAGTTTAAAAGTTGTTGATTAAGCTGTAAGCTCTCATGAACTTTTTGAATACTCGCTCTTAACTCTTCAAAAAGGATTTTATAATCCGTATCTCTTTTGAAAGTGGCGAGTATTTCTATATGTTCAGTGTGTATAGTTACGAAATTAAGCTCTAATTTGGATGCTTTTTTGCCTATGCGGTGGCAATATTTTATCATTTTGGAGTAGTTTTCGGCTTCAATCGCATCTTCGAGATTTGCCAGTTGGATTTGAGCGTACTCTAAAAAATGTTCAAATTTTTCCAAAGCCTGCTCTTGTGAAATTTTCAATCTTTTTGACAAGGTATCGATATCCAGCATTATTTATCCTCTATTAAACTTTTTTAGTTCGATAAAATTTTAACATCGACTTTTCCCGAGGTGCTAAGCGATTTTTTTTGCGCTATTTCACCGACGCCTTTTTGATAAAATCCCGGTTCGTTCGCACAGGTGATCTCTATGACATCTTTGAAATTTTCACCGTCGATGGTATATGTATCGTAATGATTGCTAAGTCTGCAATCCGATTTTTTTACCGTAACTATATCATCTATATCGACATAGAGTTTAAGATCATAACGCCCGTTTGGCTTGGAGTCTTTCAAAAATGAAACTGTGATATTTGTTTTATTTTTTGTATAAATAGTTTGTTCATTTTTTGCGTAATCCGATGTTTCCACGACTCTGTTTCCCTCTTTGACAAACCTTGTTTGGTATTTTTGCGTCGAATTGGCGGTGGTTCTGATATATTTGTTCGTCGTATCTACGGAGGGAACCAAGTATTCCCATAGGGCGTATTTGCCGCTTGAGGGTTGAGATTGCGTTTTACCGCTTGTTTGATTATCCTCCGTACTTCCGCCGCACCCCGAAATCACGGCAGCCGTTATTATCGCTAAAATAATATTTTTATACATTAACTTCTCTTTTATTTGAAATATGATTCTATCATGTATAGTATATCGCCATTGTGGGCAAAAATTTTACTTTTAAAAGATAAAACCCTCCAAAAAACATAAAATTTTTACCAAATGGAAAAAAAGTAACATCTTTTACCCGTGTTCGCTAAAAAACAGAGCTATTATTATAAAAGATACGGTCGTTATCGCCGGTGAGAGCAAAAACAACAAATTTAGTTTATCTTTAAAAACATAATAAAAAAGAGCGCCCCATGAAAGTATCAAAAACGCCAGATGGAAGATGAAAATCGGTTTGTGTACAAAAATAACCTTGCCGGCATATGTAAAAAAGATTACTGCAAACGCCGCCGCGAAATAACCGAGTATCTGTTTCGTATCTTTCGTTTTTTGATACTTTAGATAGATTATAACTAAAAAAACCGTAATTATTAGAGCCGATAAAAAATAGATTTTCATGGTTTACCTCTTTGTCTGCCAGTCGTCTTTTTTCGTATCGTTTTGTTTTTCAACCGATAAAGAGAGCCGTTTTAGCGTTTTTAACTCTTTTTGTAAACTTTTAT
>JALWKJ010000089.1 GCA_027081495.1 Campylobacterales bacterium
AAACCGGTTACCAAAAGTTATATCTATGATGAAAATATAACTCTACCGGTTATAAGCATAGCGATGGACGATAAATATTTAAACGACGATTCTATAGGAATATATACGATAGCAAAAGGTAAAAAGTTAAACGACTGCGGAGACGATCGACCTATTTTTGTGCAAAAGTGGGAAAGACCGGCACATATAACGCTTTTTGAAAACAATAATAAAGTCGTTTTATCCCAAGATGCGGGAATAAGATTAAGCGGTCAGTGCTCAAGAGTATATGCCCAAAAATCTTTTCTTTTAAAAGCCGATGACAAATACGGCAAAGATAGTTTTTCATACGCTCTTTTTAAAGATAAACCGATCAAAAAATATGAAAAGATAAAATTAAGAAACGCGGGACAGGATTTTATAAAAACCCATATCAGAGACGCCTTGGCGCAATCTATCGTAAAAGATGATTTAAATGTTTTGTATGAAGCCTATCGTCCCGCGATCGTATTTATAAACGGCGATTTTTGGGGAATCTATAACTTACGCGAAAAAATAGGCAAAAGCTACTTCAAAGAAAATTTCGGCGAAAAGAAAATCGATCTGCTTACGGATAACAGCGTCGTTAAAGAGGGAAGCTCAAAAGATTTTGACGAGTTGATCGATTACCTGCAAAACAACTCTTTGGATTTGAATGAAAATTACGACTATGTCGCTTCAAAAATAGATATAGATAATTATATAGATTATCAAATCGCAAATATCTATGCGGCAAACTCGGATTGGCCAGGTACCAATCTAGTTTATTATAAACAAAAAAAAGAGTCCAAAAAATGGAAATGGATTTTACATGATATGGATTTTAGTTTTAATCGTTACAGCGAATGGGGAGTCGATTACGACGCGCTGGAAGCGGCTATGGCAAGTGATGGACCGGATTGGCCAAATCCACAGTGGTCAACTCTTCTTTTTAGAAAACTTCTGGAAAATCAAGGCTTTAAAGAGAAATTTAAAAACCGTTTTATATCAAAATTGGATACGACATTCGCCCCCTCAAGAGTCAAAGATATAATCGACTCTCTAACAAGCGATATAGCGCCCTATATACAAAGGCACATAATAAAATGGCAAAAAGACGGTAAATACAGTTATGCCGTAAACTCCAAAGAGGATTGGCAAAAAGAGGTGGATAAATTGAAGGATTTTGCCGACAAAAGAGTGGATTTTGTCAAAACACATATAGATTTGCACCTAAAATAGGATCTAACCGGGATACTCCGGTTGGATAATAAAAATTATTATCTTATAAAACTTCAACTTTTTACAAAAGTGCCGATTTAGTTTAATATCGAGTCTTAGAGAACTCTATTGACATACTTAGGATTAATAAATGACTAACAGTTACCAAAATCGCACATACAAAGATCTGCAATCGCTCTTTCGCCTTTTTATAGGAGGCATATTTATAATAGGCGCGTTAAATTATATTTTTACAAGCATGATAGATGATCTCGATTTGCAAACGAAAAATCTTAAAACGAAAAAACTTATAGAAGAGAAAATATCCTTTACGCTTTCGAGCGTAAGAGAAAATATTTCCGATTTGATTTTTGTAAAAGAGAAAGACAATAATCAATACTTCAAAGAAAAGATGCAAAAAAAACTCGATAAAATCGCGCAATATTTAAGTGTGCTCAAAAAAGGCGGAAAAATCGATCTTCCAAATATTCAGACAATAAAATACAAACCAAAACTCTACAATATCCAATATGACAGTTTTAATACATTGGCTCTTTTAAAAATCAAACAAGATCTAATCGCACTGCAAAAAATATTGAATGCAAAAAATATAAAAACAAATCTCAACGACACGAAATTCATCCAAAATATAAATCGATACATCAAACGAATGCAGACCAATAACAACAATATGCTAAATCAAACCATCTATCAAATAGAACGATTTAAAGATGAGATAGCTTTAAAAAAAGAGAAATATATCGGATATGAACTACTTGCCATTATATTCGTCATCGGCTCTTTACTATATCTTAGCAATTTAATCAGCAAACAGATTTTAAGCAATAGCGACAAGATCGAATCCGCAAACATACATGCACAAAAAATGGCTATCAAGGCGAAGATGGCAAGCAAAGCCAAATCCGACTTTTTAGCAAATATGTCTCATGAGATAAGAACCCCCTTAAACGCGATTTTAGGCTTTATAGATCTACTGCGCGAAAAAGAGAGCGATCCGGAAAAACTTCGCTATATCGGCACTATTCAAAACTCATCAAATACCCTTCTTGGGATTATAAACGATATACTCGATTTTAGTAAAATCGAAAGCAACAACCTACAGATCGAAAAAGTCGATTTTAACACTTATGACGAGTTAAATTCGTTAGCCGATCTTTTTCGCGCAAAAGCTTCGGAAAAAAGCGTCTCTTTGACATTTAAAATGGATAAAAATATCCCAAAAGCTCTTGTAAGCGATCCTCTTCGTATAAAACAGGTTATAGCGAATCTTTTATCAAACGCTATTAAATTCACCCCTAGAAACGGCAGGGTGGAGCTTATTATCGGTTATAAAGAGGGTTGTTTAAATGTCAGCGTAAAAGATAACGGTATAGGAATCGCTAAAGAGAAGCAAAAAGATATCTTCAAAGCATTTTTGCAGGCTGAAAGTTCCACCACTAGAAAGTTCGGCGGTACGGGGCTTGGACTCACTATTAGTTCAAGACTCGTAAAGATGCTCGGCGGAGAATTAAAACTTGAGAGCAAAATAGGTCATGGCAGCAGATTTTATTTCAGTATTCCCGTAGAAAAAGGCGTATATCAAAAAAGAATCAAAAAATCGACCGACGATGCGCAAAAGATCAAAGGCAGACGAGTTTTACTAGTAGAAGACAACAAAGCGAATCAAATGTTTATGAGTCTGATTTTAAAAAAATTCGGTCTTATTTTCGATATAGCAAACGATGGAAACGAAGCGGTAGAAGCTTTTAAAAACAACTATTACGATTTGATTTTAATGGATGAAAATATGCCCAATCTCAACGGTATAGAGGCTACGAAAATCATCTTGGCGATGGAAAAAGAGCAAAAAAGAGAACACACTCCGATAGTCGCCCTTACAGCAAACGCCCTCAAAGGCGACAGGGAGAGATTTATTGAAGCGGGGATGGACGAATATATGACAAAACCGGTAAATAAGGACAAATTACTTCAAATATTTACACAATTTTTAAAACCGATAAAGGAGAAGGTATGATAAATCTTGAAAAAATCTCACAACAACTCGGATTTGAAGAAGAGGAGGTTCAAATGCTTTTAGATATGTTTTATGAGAGTACGACCCAAAGTATGCAAACCCTTAAAAACGCGATAGAGACTCTTGATTTTGAAACTATTAAACAAGAGGCTCACTCCATAAAGGGAAGCGCGGCGAATCTTATGCTTGACGATATATTCAATATCTCTAAAGAGATAGAGGATGCGGCAAAAGATAAGTTAAATATCAACTACAATAGAATTTACTCCTTACTTGAAAGCAGTTTACATTCATTAAAAGAACAAGAGCCTGTATTATGAATTCTACCGTATTGATTGTTGACGACATTGCCGTCAACAGAATGACGATTAAAATAGCCCTAAAAGACGCGGGTTATAGATTTTTAGAAGCCTCAAACGGCAAAGAAGCGATAGAATTGGCTCTTTTACATGAGCCCGAAATCATACTAATGGACGCGATGATGCCTATTATGGACGGTTTTGAAGCTACAAAGAGAATCAGAAAAATCGAATCGATTCAACGAGTGCCTATTTTGATGATCACTTCGCTTGAAGGTAAAGAGGATAAGATAAAAGCTCTTGAATGCGGCGTAAGCGATTTTATAAATAAATCTTTCGACAAATTAGAGCTTAAAACAAGATGCAAATCATATATTGAGACTTCAAAATTAAACAAAAAATATGTTTTAGCCTCGATAGACACGGTAAGCGGATATCCAAACAGACTAGCCCTTTTAAAAGAGCTGCATGAAAACAATATATTAAAAAAACCGGGACTCTTTTTGCTATGTATGGATAACTATACGCTAAACGAAAATTTCTTCGGAAGCGATATCGTTGAAAAACTAGATAAAATATTTTTAGATACGCTTAAAAATTTTAGCCTCTCTTTGCCAAAGTTTACAATCTATCATATCTCAAACGGGAAATATGCTATTTTAATCGATTCTATAAATTTTTCATCAAAAGAAGCGGAAGATTTTTGCCTAAATCTTATCGACTATATTAAACAAAACAGATTTAGCTACGATATTTACGAATTTTATGTAAATGTCACGATAGCATATGCCCAAACCGATTTAAATACTCTCTATGAAGATACCAACGCCATTTTGAGCGCGGCGATCTGCCAAAAAAAAGAGTATCTTCTCTCGGAGGGAAATATAGATAGACTAAAAAATACGATAAAAGAGAATTTAAAAGTTTTAAAAATCATAAAACAAGCTCTAAAAGATGATAAAATAGTACCCTTCTTTCAACCTATATACAACAATAAAACATCGCAAATAAACAGATACGAAGCGCTTGTAAGGATGTATGACGACAATTACGATATAGTTTTGCCGCAGCCTTACTTTCTTGAAGCGGCGAAAAAAGGAAAACTATATCCTTATATCACTAAACTTCTTTTTAATAAAGTCGCGCAAAAGATAAGAGAACACGGTTGCGAAATATCGATAAATCTTTCATCTTTAGATATCGAAGATCCGATTATGAGGGATTTTTTATTAAAACAGATGCAAAACAACAAAGATATCATGGATAAAATGATCTTCGAGCTTTTAGAGGATAAAGAGACAAATTCATATAAAATTATCAAAGAGTTTATCAAAACGGCAAAAAGTTACGGAGCAAAAATCGCAATCGACGATTTTGGAAGCGGCTTTTCGAATTTTATCAGAATAATCGAATTTGAACCCGATATCATAAAACTCGACGGTTCTTTGATAAAAGATATAGATAGATCGAAAGCGAGCAGGCAAACGGTAGAGACGATAAAAGTGTTTGCCGATAAAATCGGCGCGAAAACGGTCGCCGAGTATGTCTATAACAAAACGATTTTTGAGATAGTAAACGAAATAGGCATAGACTACTCTCAAGGATACTATAT
>JALWKJ010000090.1 GCA_027081495.1 Campylobacterales bacterium
ATCCGAATTTAGTTTCGATAGGATCGCTGATTTCTCCTTTTTTCATAGAAAAAGCCGCTTTGTCGAATTCTTTTGGCATATACCCTTTTCTTATAATTCCAAGATCGCCGCCCGTTGCGTTTGCTTCGGCGCTTTGAGAGAATTCTTTTGCTAGCTTTGCGAAATCTTCGCCTTTTATAAGCCTTTGTTTGATTTTTTTCGCTTTTTCAAGCACCTTTTTCTTTTTTTCTAAAGAATCGTTAGTTTTTACAAGTAATAGAATTTGACTTACTTTTACAAGCTCTTCGGATCGGAAATTGGATTTTTTCTTATTATAGAAATTTTTTATTTTTTCTTCGGGAATATTTGGATCAATAACCCCCTCTTTTTTTAGATAAGCCCTAACCATAATCCTTTTTTTTAAATAATCTCTAAATTCTTTATCACTCATTTCATGGGGGAGATATTTTTTATATTTTTCAACTCCTCCAAATCTTTTTGTGATTTTTTCGATCTCTTCATCAACTTTTTTATCGGCGTTTTGTGTCGGATTTTTTAAACTCTCTTGAATTAACAACTCATCGTCTATTAATTTTTTAAGAACTACTTTTTTAACTATTTTTCTATCTAGGTCGCTTGATCCGACGGATTTGAATTTTTTATCTTTTCGTAATTGTTTGTTGACAAGTTTGTCCAGTTTGCTTTGATATATAGGCTTCCCGTTAACGGTCGCTACGATTTTGTCTTGGATATTTATTGAAGGCTGAGAGCTTGTGGTTGTATTTTGCTCTTTAGTCGTATTGTGGTCTGAACCGGACAATTGGCTCGAGAGAATAACGGCTATGCCTAACATACCCAGTTTTAATTTCATATCGTTTTTTATTTTCATTTTAACTCCATTTTTAATTTAGTCTTGTGAACAACTTTGCCATCCTTGTTCATAACCGTAAGTATATCCATCTTTCCATCCATAGTCAAATTCACCGTCATCATCGAAGTGAGAATCTATTCGATACGCTTTATTGTTACAAGCGTCGTTTCTTCCTTCTTCAAATCCCGGATCATATCCGGAGTCCCATCCTTCGTCATATGTATATAAATACTCTGAAATTTGTTCAGGATTTTTGATACTTTTCCATCCTTGTTCATAGCCGTAAGTATATCCGTCTCTCCATCCGTCGTCAAATTCACCGTCATCGTCGAAGTGAGAATCTATCCGATAAGCTTTGTTTGCGAGTGCATCGTTTTTACCTTCTTCAAATCCCGGATCATATCCGGAATTCCAACCTTCGTCATAAGTATATTGATATTCATCATCACAGCTCTCTTCTTCATCGGATTCGTTTGCGGTCGATATAGCTTTATCGATCGATATCAACCCAAAGCCGTATTTATCGTCGCGTCCCTCTTCTCCTAAATCTTTTACCGCAGTTTGTAATTTTTCTCTTACATCAAGGTTGTTGATTTCTCCGTCTTGATTTATATCCTCGAGACCGGATGACATAATTAGCGCGGCGGCGCCGCTTATAAACGCCGCGGATTGTGAAGTACCGCTTAGTGCCGCGTAGTCGTTATTTCCCGTCGTGGACAAAATATTAAGTCCGGGAGCCGCTATTTCGATCGCGGGATCAACTGCGGAAAAAAAGCTAAGCGTATCGTTGTCATCTATGCTGTTTACGGCTATGACCGAATCATAAGAAGCGGGAAATAAAGCCGCCTCGCCGTATGTGTTTCCCGCTGCTGCAATGATCAGCAGTCCCGCTCTTTTTGCCGCGTCGCATGCGTCTTTTAGGATTTTTGAATCAATTCCGGTGATACTGATGTTAGCGATGTCCATCTCATTTTCAACAGACCACTCGATAGCGGAAACTATATCGCTTACAAGTCCAAATCCCCCTGCATCAAGCACTTTTAGAGCATATAACGAAGCATCGGGAGCAACGCCTACCACGCCGATTTTGTTCGCTTTTGCGGCGATTATTCCGGCTATATGCGTTCCATGCATATTCCAGCCGTCGTCAAACGGATCGCTTGAGTTGCGATCGTTTTTAATGTAATTATAGCCCCCTTTGTAGTTGTCCTTAAGATCTTCATGCGTATAGTCGATTCCCGTATCGAGAATTGCTATTTTTATGCCTTTTGCGGTGATATTTTTATCATGTGCGATTTTGGCTTTTATGTGTTGTATTCCCCAATTTCTTTCATATTCGTTATTAGAAAGGTTCACATCGCGCGTTTGAATACGATTTAAACTTTCCAGATTGTGAAATTTAGTTTTTTTATAAGCTCTATTAAGTTTTAACGGTTTTTCGATTATGGTTGTGAAATTACGGTCAATACCCGAAACGCTTTTATCTTCTTCTATATATGCCACGAGTGGATTTCTTTGTAGCGATTTTATATTTTGTTTAGGTATGTTTGCCGCAAATGCCGGCAGAAGCGTATATTCGTATTTTATGGTTCCACCGTTTTTTTCAATCAGATTTTTTTCTTTTTTACCCGGTTTGTCGTTAAAACCGATGATAACGGATTGACCGGCTATAAGATTTGCTTTCGTAAAACCGATTATAAATAGGATAAGAAAAAGTTGTTTGGATATTTTTTTTATATTAAGTAGCATGATAAATTCCCAAATAGTTCAAGAAGTCTATAGGATACACATAAAAAAATATGAATCCTAAAAATCTCTTTGTGTTTTGAGATTGAGTCAAGGAGATGATTTTTCTCATCTCCTTGACCTTTGTGCCTGACAGGGCTTTAAAGCAAAAGATAGCGATTATCCTTTAATGCTTTTCCAACCTTTGTCATAGCCGAATGTATAACCGTCTTTCCAACCTTCGTCATACTCGCTTTCATCGCTGAAGCTTTCGTCGATTTGGTACGGTTTACCGCTTTGAGCATCGTTTTTACCTTCTTCGAATCCAGGATCGTAACCGGCATCCCATCCTTCGTCGTAAGTATAAACAGCTTCGTCTTCTTTACAAGTTTTCCAACCTTTGTCATATCCGAAAGTATATCCTGCTTTCCAACCGTCGTCGTACTCGCCTTCATCGCTGAAGGTTTCGTCTATTTGATACGGTTTATTGTTGCAAGAATCTTCTTTACCTTCTTCAAATCCGGGATTATAACCTGCATCCCAACCCATGTCGTAAGTATATACGGGCTCATCATCACCGCAAGCGATGTCTTTTGATGCGCTTCCGAATACGCCCTCGACAACTACTGAACCGCATTTAGCGCTACACTTGGCAACAATCTCACCGTCTGTCCAAGATTCGACACTACACTCGGCGCCGCCTATAGATACTTTAACGCCTGAATCGTCACCTGCCATATATTGACTAAATCCGCTACCGCTTACAGTCAGCGTATCATCATTCATACTAACACTGCTGATAGATACTTTAGGTACTATAACAAAGCTCATCGGGTTACTTTCGTTTTTCACTTTTTTAGCGCGTAGATAGTAACTTCCGGCAGCCAAGTCGCTAGGAATAGTTACGGTAAGTGAAGACTCGGAAATTGTTTCCGGTGTCAATTCGGTAACTTTACCGTTGCTATCGGTTAGAGTAATAGTACTTTTAAGCGTTTTGTAGCCTGTCGGCGTTTTGACTTCGTTTGTTAAAGCATGACCTTTGACCGTAATTGTTACAGCTTCTCCGGCAGTAGCTCTAAATGTACTCAAATCAGTAAGTTCAGGAACGACAGGTCCAGATCCAGGAGCCATACCCGCGGCGCTTTGGATATATCCGCCGTGACATCCGTCACAGTCAGTTGGACTGTTACCGATGTGACCAAAGTAAGCAGTTTCACCGCCCGGAACGATTTTACCGTCTCCGTTTGAATCAAATTGGATATTGTGAATAGAGCTGATACCGTGGCAGTTTTCACATCTACGAACAGCCCAATCGCTTCCGGCTTGATCATGACAGAGTGTACAATCAATATCGGAGATTCCAACTTGACCTATACCGGTACTATGGTGAGTTGTTGAATTCTCTTTTACCATGATTCCGCTAATCGTGTCGGTTCCCGCATTGTGACAGAATGTACAAGCGCCTTCACCGTTAGGACCTTTACCTCCGCTTGTACGAGGAGTAACAAGTGTAGGAGTTCTGCCTATCGGAATATAGTGTCCGTCATTTGGATTGTTGATTTTCGCACCATGACAGTATTTACAGTTAAGAGCTTGCGCAGGCGCCGTCAAGTGGTGAACAGACGCGCTTCCTTCTAGTTGCGTATGGCAGTTTAGACAGTTTTTGAAATTGTCGGATAACTGATAACTAGAAGAGTTGTCGTCCCATGCGATTCTATGACATGAAAGACATTCATATTGCTCGCCCGGTGTTCCAAACGGAGCCTGTGTGCCTTCGCCCATTGTTTTACCGACTCTCGCGTGGTGACGATCAGCTAATACGCCGGCTTTTACTGTCGGCGGATTAAATGTCCAACCTATTTCAGCTCTTTGCTCGTCGGTCAAAGTATCCGACTTATGACAATAAGCACAATTTAGCTTGTTTAGGTTGTTAAATACAGAATCCGGAATACCGATATTCTGATTTACCGGCGGCGGCGGTGTGTTTGCCCAACTAAGGGTAACGCTTGCTATCACTAGAAATAAACCCTTTTTAAAGGTCGATCCTAATGATCTCTTGGTACTAAACATAATTTGTCTCCTTTATATTTAGTTAAAGTAGTCGATACTACATTATGGTTAAAGTTGATCCGGTCAAATCAACTCGCCTCAATCCCACGAAATATTCAATATCGATCCAGCGACAGAAAGATATTAAATATATTGTTTAAGCCTTCAGACACTGTTCACCAGATCAAAAACTATTGAGCCTGGTATTTTTATTATCTGTACCGTATATATTACCACAAAACCCCTAAATATCATGCAGGGTAGCTACCGAAAAATCGTAACTTTGTTGAGAATATACACACTTGAGATAAAAATACAATATCTTTAATAATTTTTTGACCCGATGACCGTGTATAAAAGAACATGATTCCATGAGGAAATGTCCTTGCAAGTATTATAATATTTTATATATACAATATTACTTAACCTTTCGGATTATTGCATAAGACTAAGTTATAAAAATAACAAAGCAATAAAAATTAAATATATTTAATTTTTATTGCTTTTAGAACCAGATATGCACTATTTTAT
>JALWKJ010000091.1 GCA_027081495.1 Campylobacterales bacterium
CTATCTTTCCAAATACCGTCTATCTTTAAGATTTCGATTTTCTCTTTATTATCATTGCAGGCAGCGGTAAATACAACCGTTAAGATTAGTAAAAATCTTATTAAATTTTTATAGTTTATATACATAGATCAAATCCTCTCTCTACTCTATCGTTATGCTAGTCGTCAACTCTTCCCCGTCGGGATTTTTAACTACAAACTCGACATCTCCAACTTCAAAATCGTTTGTTATGTTGTACTCACTTTTTAAACCAAAATGATCAACTCCATCATCACGCTGATCATCCTTATCATCGGGGATCTTTATAAAAACGGTAAGTATTATTTTATGATCTTTTTTGGTTGATTCAAAAAAATGAGATCTTGCACCATTAACTATTGTCCCTATAGTATCCCAACACCCATAAAGTTTTATATTTATATCGCTATCTTTTTGAACACTACTGGGTATAAGAAGATAGTTGTGCACTCCATAACAATTTGGAGTAAACTTAGATATTATATCCTCTGGAACACTATCTTTCCAAATATCATCTATCTTTAAGATTTCTATTTTCTCTTTATTATCATTGCAGGCAGCGGTAAATACAACCGTTAAGATTAGTAAAAATCTTATTAAATTTTTATAGTTTATATACATAATTAAATCCTCTCCCTACTCTATCGTTATGTTAGTCGTCAACTCTTCCCCGTCGGGATTTTTAACTACAAACTTGACATCTCCAACTTCAAAATCGTTTGTTATGTTGTATTCGCTTTTGAATGTAAAATAATCAAGCATCGCATCATTTATTGAGGGTTTATCAAGAAATATTTTTTTATACGCCGTAAATGTTATTTTATTATCTTTTTTAGTTGATTTAAAAGTATAAAATATTTGATTACCAAATATTCTGTTTCCGGCATCCCAACATCCATAAAGTTTTATATTTATATCGCTATCTTTTTGAACGCTGCTTGGTATAAGAAGATAGCTTTTTACTTTATGACAATTTGATGGAGGGAATTTAGATTTCATATCTTCGGGAATACTATCTTTCCAAATACCGTCTATCTTTAGGATTTCGATTTTCTCTTTATTGTCATTGCAAGCAGCGGTAAATACCACTGCTACTACAATAAATAAGTTTATTAAAAGTCTTTTATTTATTATACGCATAACATACCCTTTATTCGTTTGTCACATAGGTAATTAAGTATAACCAAGAAGAACTGAGGCAAATGTTAAACAATGGTTAAGCCGATAAAATAATCTTATATAAAAAGTTTATCGCCGCACCGACAAAAGCTTTATGGTATTTAGCGAACGATAAGCTAAAAACTTTTCAATATACAACGGGAGCTATGAAATACTCTTTCATAGTTCGGGTTGCTAAACTCGGCGTTTTCAAGTTTCCAACCAAGCTTTTTGCTCACTATGACCGACTGCGCCGCTTTTCTGTTCATGCGGCTCTCGCACTCTATCTCCCCGCCCTCTTCGAAAGCTTTTTTTACGCTTTGCATACGGTCTGTCGTTATTTTATAGTGCGCCGTTATGATTAGGGCGAAAACGGCTATCGTCGTAAAAAGCACGAATTTTTTAACTTTCTTCCCGACAAAAGGTCTTGTCGCGACAATAACGGCGATAATAAGAAAAAAAAGGGCGATTGTAAGATTACCCGCTTCAAGTTCTAAAAAACTGTTCATACTACCTCTTTAATTATTTTTTCTTCCCAGCTTTTAAACTCCGGGCTAAAGTACTCGATTCGTACTTTTTTAAACTCTCTTGTCGAATAAAGCGCTCTTTTGCTTTTATGTTCTATCTCGTTTGCGATCGACTCTATGATAGCGTTTGTTTCATCCGTCGTTTTTCCGTGTATCATCGTAAAAAGATTATACGGCCAATTTTTATATTTTGGACGAAGGTAACAGTGGCTTACGGCAGAAAACTCGGCCGCCTTTTTTCCGATAGAGACGGCATCTTTTTCATCTATATCCCAAACGACCATCGCATTCGCGTTAAACCCCGCTTTTCTGTGATTTAGTATCGCGGCGAACCGTCTCATAACGCCGGCGTCCTTTAGTTCGGTTAATGTAGAAAAAAGTTTGTCGTAGGAGATATTTTTATCTTGGACTATCTGTTCAAAAGGTTCATGACAAATGGGCAGATCGTATTGCGTCGCCCTTACGATATCTCTATGAAAAGAAGAGAACTCTATATCTTTATACTCTCTTTTTTCAACTTTTTGTTTTTTCGCCTCTTTTCCCGTAGTATTTAATTTGACGGCTATTTTAAACATTTTGATCGTAGGAAGCATAACAGCCTCTCTTGCTTGCGTTTTTTTTGCCAAAAGCTCTACGGTTTTTTTTAACCCCAGCTTTGAGTCGGGCGCCACGGCAAGCGTAAACCAAATGTTGAAATCATGATCTCTTTCATAGTTGTGTGAAACCCCCGGATGCGAATTTATAATCTCTACGGCTTGGGAAATTTTATCGTCGTCGATCATAAAAGCTATGAGAGAAGAGTCATAACCTAATCTTTTCGTATCGAAAATCGGAGAGATCTGGCGAATAATGGAATTTCGCTTCTGCTCTTTCAAAGCGCTTATAACCTCTTCTTCTTCGACTTTAAGCATATTCGCGATCTCTTGGTACGGGTGTTTTATTAGCGGAAAATTTTTCTGTATTATAGATAACAACTCGGCTGTTAACGACTCTGACATATAAACCTTTCTAAGATAGATAATCGAGTCTTTTGAAAAAACGACGCGTCTGTCAAACGGCTCTCCCCGCTGCCGTAGATGTTGTTTTAGAATCATATTTTTCAAAAGACTCGATAATAAAATTATACTTTAACAATTTTCAACTTTTTTTGACCTGTATCAATTCAAATTTATCTCAAATCTGATAAAGTAGCTAAAAAGGAGAAGTAACATGAGTAAAAATATCGCTATTTGGCTTGGAATCACTTTTTTATTTTTGGCTGTCGTCGCGCTTATACAAAGTCAACCCCAACATCGCGACAAAAGAGTCTATCATATATTGCAGCCTTATATACCTTACAAAATAGAAAAAAATATGAGCGGGCTTTTCATAAGAGATACGATCACAAACGAAAAAATCGAACCCTCCAATATGGAAGTATATCATGTACTCGACAATCTTGAAAAAAAATGGGGGAAAAAACATCTTAGACTGGAAAACGAAACTTTGATTATCGTCGATGACGCGAACAAAACTCTAAAAACGGTGATATTGCGAAACAAAAAAGAAAAAGCTTATATACACGATTTTTTCGGTCTTTAAACCCATAATCTTTTTATGATATACTATATATTAAAAAAATATGGGCGAAAAGTTGAAAAGTGCGATTGTTACGGGCGCTTCAAGCGGTATAGGTTTAAGTTGCGCAAAAAAACTGCTTGATCTCGGATATGAAGTTACCGGCATCTCAAGAAACTCAAATTCTAAACTAAAGCTTGAGAAAAATTTTACACACTACTCTTGCGATCTTTGGGATATAAAAGAGCTTGAGCGCCTTGAAAAAGATATCGGCGCAAAAGATATATCCATACTTATAAACGCGTCCGGTTTTGGTTCTTTCGGTTATCATGAAGATTTGACGATACAAGAGATTTACAAAATGACCTCTTTAAATCTAACCTCCGTTTTGGCAGTAACGAAGATTTTTCTTCGATCTCTTAAAAAAAACGGCGGTCATATATTTAATATAAGCTCTTTTAGCGCAAAAGTACCCTCGCCTTTTGGCGCCGCTTATTCGGCTTCAAAAGCGGGAGTCGCACATTTTGGAGCCTCTTTATTCAAAGAGGGCAGAAAAAGCTCTTTGAAAGTAACGACCATAACTCCCGACATAACGAATACGCCTTTTTTTGATGAACTGCTCTTCAAACCCTCGACTGATCCTCTCTCATATATAGATCCAAAAGATATAGCAAATATCGTCGAACAATCGCTTCTTCAAAGAGAAGGGACGGTTACGACCGAAATAACTTTGCAACCCCAACTATTTAAACTAGAAAAGATCAAAAAAAATTGAAAAAAATCAGAGTTTTCATAAACGGCTTCGGTCGAATAGGAAGAGCGAGCGCGAAGATACTAAGCCGTTACGAAAGAGTGGAAATAGTAGGCATAAACGATCTATGCGATAAAGATAGTTTGTCGGGACTTTTTCGTTTTGACAGCGTTTATGGAAGATTTGATAAAAATATTTTAGAAAGAACCCGTTTTTTCAAAGAAAAAGATCCGAAAAATCTATGTATAGAAGATCTTGAGATAGATATCCTGCTTCAATGCAGCGGCGTTTTTTTAAATCGAAAAAGCAACGAAATCTTTTTGAAAAAGGGTGTTAAAAGAGTTATAATATCAGCTCCCTGCAACGATACGACGCCTACATTTATCATGGGCATAAACGAAAAAGATTACGACTCCCAGACGATAATCTCGGCTTCAAGCTGTTCGGCAAACGCGATAGCGCCTTTGTTAAAAATCATAGAAAAAGAGTTTAAGATAAAATCCGCCCACTTTAGCATGATTCACAGTTATACCGCCGACCAAAATCTCCTAGATGTAAAACACCCCTCTAAAGATCTTCGAAGAGCCAGATCGGCGGCTTTAAATATTCTGCCTCTTCAAAGTTCGGCAAGCCAAGCGGTTGAAACTATTTTACCCTTTTTAAAAACAAAAACCGCTTCCGTGAGTATAAGAGTTCCCCTAGCTTCTTGTACATTTTACGATCTATCTATTTTCGTAAACAAGAGTTCAAATAAAAATCTTATAGAGATTTTAAAAAAAGAGAAATCGCGCTATATCGACATAAGCGGCGAAGCCTGCGTATCGAGTGATTTTATCAAAAATCCGCATAGCGCCGTAGTAGATCTAAACTTTACCTATGCGGTAGAAAAAAATCTCATAAAGATAGGAGCCTGGCAAGATAACGAGTACGCGTACGCTCTTAGGCTTTGCGAACTAAGCTTGTTAGTAGCGGAGTCTCTCTAAGGTTTCGAGCTCTACTTTTTTATCTTCGCAAAACGGTTTTATCTTTTGAAGAATCTTGGTTTTTAAAAGCGCCCTTTCCGTTTTGTCAAAATGCGCCTCGCTTATGAGATCGCAGCGAATATATATCTTTTTATCTCTTCTGTTGTGGGAGATATATATT
>JALWKJ010000092.1 GCA_027081495.1 Campylobacterales bacterium
TTTTACAAACGGTTTTGGATTTGGCAAAACAACCCGTTTTATCAACGGCTCGGGAGGTAAAACCGGCGGCGGTTTTTTTACGACCGTTTTGCTCAGCAAGAGACGATAGACTTTCGCATCGGGCGAAGGTTTATGAACGGTACTTTTTATTTTTGATTTGAGAACTAAAACATGAACGCCGACAACGACAAAAAGAATCGATAAAAAACCGGTTTTTGTCATCTATTTTGTTTATCTCTTTTTTTAAGAGCGTCATACATCTTTTTCATATTTGGTGCTTTTATTTGAAACTCGTTTGCTTTTTTTACTATATATCCGCTAAGAGACTCCAATTCGGTTTTTCTGTTTTTTTTAAAATCAAGCTGCATAGATGTCTTTGAGTTTTTAGGGAGGTTTTGGGCTTGTTTTATAACTTTTTTGAGATCGTCTTCGTTTATGTCGATACCCGTGGCGTTTGCGACGGCTTTTATCTCTAAAAGAGTCTCGTTTAAAATATCGGGATATTTTTTAAATACGACATCCATAGGTTCGCCAAAATATGAACTCATCGTAGCGAATACGGATATAAACAGATACTTTTCCCAGCACTTTCGCTTTGCGTCTTCGCTAAGTTTTGTTTTCAAAGAGCTTTTATTTAAAATCTCGGCAATTTTTTTCATCTTATCGTTTACATTCTCATCTCCAAAGACAAGATAAAATAAAGAAGAGTTTTTTACGATAAGAGTATCGCTTTTTTTATGCGAAACGATATAAACACACCCGTCGCAAACTATCCCCTGTTGAAGATACTCTTTTACGCGCTCTTTGTGTTCTACACCGTTTGAGAGCGTTATTATAACGCTGTTTTCATCGATAAACTCTTTAATGCTTTCACAGGCGTCTTTTAAACCGTAACTTTTCGTCGCTAAAAAAACCGCATCGAAAACTTCAGCTTTTTTCAAAGGTGAAAAATCGGCTTTAACTATAAATCGGTCATCATTGTCGATGATTTTTAAACCCTCTTTTTCAATAGCCTCTTTTTGTCTCTTTTTTGCAAAAAGCCTTATATCCGCCAAATCGCTTTTTATCAATTTTGCGCCTATATATCCTCCAACCCCTCCGATTCCGACAACCGCTATCTTCATGCATTCACTTTGTTATATACTCTTGAAGCCATTTTTGAAAATAGTTTATCTGTTCGTTTGTGCTCTTTATTGATGTGGCTCCTTTGGAAAGTCGCGCATTCATAGAGTTTTTTAGATCGAGATATTTCAAAATATCCTCTTTTACGCAAGGAGCGAGAGCTTTTATGATATCAAAAGGCATCTGACTTAAATCTATACCCATCTTCTCGGCCTCTACGACGATAGCTCCGGTTATTTTATAGGCGTCTCTAAAAGCCATACCGCACTTTTTGACAAGATAATCGGCAAGATCCGTAGCGCTTAGATGACCGATTTCACAAGCTTTTTGCATATTTTCCTTATTTACGCTCATCGTATTTAGAGCCTCTTTTAATATCTCTATGCTAATAAGCGCCGTATCAACACTATCGAATACTCCCTCTTTATCTTCTTGCATATCTTTATTATAAGCTAAAGGCAATCCTTTTAAAACCGTCAATAAAGAGATGAGATTTCCGTAACTTCTACCGCTTTTACCCCTTAAAAGTTCAGGAACATCGGGGTTTTTTTTCTGAGGCATTATAGAGCTGCTTGTCGAATAGCTATCGCTTAAAGAGATAAAAGAGAATTCGCTGCTTGACCATAATATCAACTCTTCCGAGAGTCTGGATATATGCATCATGATAACTGAAATATTATACAATATATCAAGAGCGAAATCTCTATCGCTAACCGTATCGAGACAATTTACGGTCGGCTCCTTGAAACCGAGAGCTTTTGCCGTAAAATCTCTATCTATTTCATAAACCGTACCGGCAAGCGCGGCGCAGCCGATTGGAGAAAAATCGTTTCTTTCATACGAACTCTCAAGTCTTTGAATATCTCTTTTAAACATACTCATATATGCCAATATATGATAGGCAAAATTTATAGGTTGAGCGTGTTGTAGATGAGTCATACCAGGAAGCAGCGTATTTGTATGCTCTTTTGCGATTTTTAACAAAACGGCTTCGAGTTCTAAAAGAAGATGCTTTATTTTAAGAGTATTTTTTTGAACATAAAGACGAAAATCCAATGCGACCTGATCGTTTCTACTCCTTGCGGTATGAAGCTTTTTCCCGCTCATTCCTATGAGCTGCGTCAATCTCTTTTCTATAGCCATATGTATATCTTCGTCAGCTATATCAAAAACAAACTCTTCGTTTTCTATTTCATTTTTTATTTTGTTAAGTCCGCTTATAATATCTTCAAGCTCGCTTTTGATTAAAATCCCTTGCGCTTCAAGCATACTGGCATGCGCGATAGAACCTTTTATATCTTCGGCATACAATTTTTTATCGAAAAGCAAAGACGAATTAAACTTATCTAATAATTCGCTGCTCTTTTGAGTTACCCGTCCGCTAGCAAGTTTTGCCATAATAACCTCTCAAATTTTTTAGGTGATTATAACCAAAAAAAGTTACAAACCGGGAATTCGTGGAATTTTATTTAACTTAGAGTTTTTATAGTACCATCCCCAGCCTTTTTTGAGCCAGTGTCCGAATATCGGCATAGGTATCATCATCGCTCTTTTATCGTCTCTATAAACAAACGCCGCTCCATCGGCCGTATCCATCATGCACATTATATTTATATGATCTTTGTAACTTTTTTTCTCTGTGTTTTTTTCAATGACGGATTTTATATTAAACGCCGTGTTTTTCGCCATAACTTCAGCTATATGCCCCTGTTTCGCGCGCCACGAAGGTCCCTCTAGCGCGGCGCAGTCGCCTATGGCAAAAACATTATAAAAATCCGGCGTTTTTTTAAAATCATGAACAACTTCGCAATATTCGTTGATCTTTACGAGACCGGCTTCGTTTAAAGGTAGATCTGAAGCTTCAAAAACTTTATGCCCGTCGCCTGCGGCTATAAAAAGAGTCAAATCGCTTTGTAAAAACTCTTCGTTTTCAAAAACGATACCCTCCTTTTTAAACTCTAAAATCTTTTTTCCGACAAGCTTTTTTATATCTAATCTTTTAAAATAATTTCCCATCATACCAAGAGCTTTTTTGCCCATTCTCGCTCCGGGTTCTTTCATGGGAGCAAAAAAAGTCAACTCGAAATTATCTCTTACGCCTCTTTTTTTCAATTTGTGATGAATATTGAACATCAACTCAAATATCGGACCGCCTCTGACATTTGAAGGATCTTTTGGATTTCCGCCAAAACCAAAACATATCTTTCCTTCTCCTTTTTGGATCAGCTTATCGAGTTCTTCTTTTATATTCAAAGATTTAGACGGCTGAGAACAAATACTTAGCGTATGTTCTATACCTTTGTGCTTTACTTTACCGCTTCCTAGAGCTATAACGAGATAATCGTAACTATACTCGCCTTTTTTTCCGTAAACTCTCTTTTTCAAACTTTCAATCGTCGTAATTTCATCGATGATAAGATTAAAACCATGAATCTTTTTAAGCTCATCCAATGAAATAGTAACATCTTCAAAACTTTTTTCGCCGGTTGGAACCCATATGGAGATAGGATATATATAAAGATATTCCCGTTCGCTTATCAAAGTAACATCGAGATCAAGTTTTTTTAGATAAATCGCGGCTTCGATCCCGGCGATTCCACCGCCGAGAATCAGTATCTCTTTCATAGAGTTTCCTTCAAATATTTGGGTTTAAACTATTGAAATCATAGTTAAAGCTGCGGTCCTGCCAGCGAATAATCAAACTCCGCATCGTCTTGTAAATATTTTTTGAAATTTTCTACGAACATTCGCGCAAGCTTTTCTCTAGTTTGCAAATACTCTTCTTTATCTTCCCATGCATTTTTAGGATTTAATACTTTTGAATCGACTCCTTGTAAACTAACCGGAAAATTCAATCCAAAAAGTTCGGTGGTATCAAAATCGCTTTTTAAAATAGAACCGTCCATAATAGCGTCGATGCAAGCTCTTGTAGCTTTTAGACTCATTCTTTTGCCTACTCCGTAAGCTCCGCCGGTCCAGCCGGTATTTACAAGATAGACATTTACGGCATGTTTTTCTATCTTTTCTCCCAAAAGTCTTGCATATACCGTTGGATGAAGCGGCAAAAAAGCCTCTCCAAAACATGCGCTAAATGTAGCGACGGGCTCGGTTATACCTCTTTCGGTCCCGGCAACTTTGGCGGTATATCCGCTCAAAAAGTAATACATCGCCTGCTCTTTTGTAAGTTTGCTAACAGGAGGCAGCACTCCAAAAGCGTCGGCGCTTAAAAAGATGATATTTTTAGGATGATCGCCTTTTAGTGAAGGCTCAAAATTTTCGATATGATATATGGGATAAGAGACTCTTGTATTTTCCGTTTTTGAACTGTTATCAAAATCGACGACTCCGTTTTCGTCGGCTACGACATTTTCAAGCAACGCGTCTTTTTTGATAGCTCCGTAAATTTCAGGTTCCCCTTTTGGATCAAGCCCGATACATTTCGCATAACAGCCGCCTTCAAAATTGAAAACGCCTTCATCATCCCAGCCATGTTCGTCATCACCAATCAATCTTCGTTTAGGATCGGCGGAAAGCGTAGTTTTTCCCGTTCCCGAGAGTCCGAAAAAAAGCGCTGTATCGTTATCCGCACCCACATTTGCCGAACAGTGCATAGGAAGTTTTCCCTCAAGAGGAAGCCAATAATTCATCATCGAGAAAATACCTTTTTTCATCTCGCCGCCATACCATGTTCCTCCGATTATGGCTATATTTTCTTCGATATTGAAAACTACGAATACTTCGGAATTTAAGCCGTGTTTTTGCCAATCTTCATCGATAACCTTACAAGCGTTGTAAAGCACGAAATCGGGCTTGAAATTTTCAAGTTCTTCATCCGTGGGTCTTATAAACATATTTCTGACAAAGTGCGCCTGCCAAGCGATCTCGGTTATGACTCGAATACTTTTTTTACTGCTCTCGCTCGCGCCGCAAAAAAGATCTTGAATATAGATATCTTTTCCCTCAAACTCTTTTTTAGCTTTATCGTAAAGTTCATCGAAAACCTCTTTAGAAACAGGCTGGTTTATATCACCCCATGAAATATATTTATTTGAAGGAGGCTGATCAACAAAATATTTATCTTTTGGACTTCTACCGGTAAATATTCCGGTATCTACCATAACAGCGCCGTTGGCTGAAACTCCCTCTTTGTCTTGTTCTACTTCATGTTTGTACAGTTCATCATAATCCGTATTGTAATAGATATTCTTTACGGCAGATATACCCAATGCCTGAAGATCCGCTTTTGTGATCATCTTGTATCCCTTATTTCTAAAATTTATACAAAATCGAAAAATACGATTTTTTATTTAAATATTGACAAAAGCACGCCCGCCGCGACCGCCGAACCGATAACGCCGGCAACATTCGGTCCCATAGCATGCATTAACAATATATTTGACTTGTTATATTCTTGTCCGACTTTGCTTACGACTCTCGCCGACATCGGAACGGCTGAAACTCCCGCGGCGCCGATAAGCGGATTGATGGGTTCTTTTGAAAATTTGTTCATAACCTTTGCCATCAAAACTCCCGCTGCCGTACCCGCCGCAAACGCCAAAAGACCTATTATCATAATACCGAGAGTCTCCGCGACCAAAAATTTATCCGACGCTAGTTTCGATCCTACGCCCAATCCTAAAAATATCGTAACTATATTTATCAAAGAGTTTTGCATCGTATCGCTTAGCCTGTCAACTACGCCCGTCTCTTTGGCGAAATTACCAAAACACAGCGCTCCGATTAGAGGAGTCGCATCCGGCAATATCATGATTGTCAACATCAAAACTATTAACGGGAAAAGCATCTTTTCCAATTTTGAAACTTGTCTAGTCGTTACCATCTTTATCGTTCGCTCTTTCTCCGTCGTAAGAGCTTTCATAATCGGCGGCTGAATAACCGGAACCAGCGCCATATATGAATAAGCGGCAACCGCGATAGCTCCTAAAAGCTCCGGCGCCAACTCCGTCGCGATAAAAATCGAAGTAGGTCCGTCGGCTCCGCCTATGATACTGATAGCGGAAGCCTGCTTCATCGTAAAATCAAATACACCCGCCTGCGCAAGAGCCGCCGCTCCGACAAGCGAGCCGAATATTCCAAACTGTGCGGCTCCTCCAAGAAGCGCGGTTTTAGGATTTGCGAGCAGCGGTCCAAAATCGGTCATCGCACCGACGCCCATAAATATCAGTAGCGGGAAAAACTCGTTTGCTATACCCATATTGTAGATAATTCCAAGCATGCCGTGCTCGCCGGCTAGATTTGCTATGGGAATATTCGCCAAAATGCCTCCAAAGCCGATAGGAATCAGCAAAAGAGGTTCAAATCCTTTTGCAACCGCAAGATAAAGCAGCAAAAAACAGACGATGAACATTATTACCCGTCCTGCGCTTTGAGCAAAAATCGACATCTCTTTGCCGTCGGAGGCTTTCACGCCCTCTTTTGGATTAAAAATAGCGTTAAGCCCGGTTGTATGGTAAAAACTCTTAAACAACTCCGTAACCGTCTTATGCTCGTACGCATCATCTTCGACAACCGTCGTTTTTGACGCTTCCTGATGCGCCGGCGAACCGCTTGCCGTTAAAGCCGAGGGCGCCAAAAGCATAAAAGAGATAAAAAAAAGCAGAATAAAATTCTTTATTTTCATGGATTACTCCATTGTCGCTAAAAGTTGACCGTCTGTTACCGCATCGTTTGGATTCACTTCCAAGCTTTTCAACACGCCGTCTTTGGGTGCGGGTATATCTATCTCCATTTTCATAGCTTCAAGTATCATGATCGTATCTCCCTCTTTTAGGCTATCTCCGATACTTGCAACGATTTTCCAAACATTTCCCGGAGTCTGAGAGTGAACTTCTATATTCCCGACCCCTCCCGAAGATGCCGCAGGAGCGCTCTGGTTCTGTTCAACAACAGCGCTTGTTACGCTTACATTGCCGTCATGACCTTCCGCTACATCTACAAGATATTTTTTTCCGTTTACGACTACAGTATATTTACCAGCCATCTCTTTACTTCCTTTTGTAATATTTGTTGTACTCTTTTTTCTTACATTTACTTTTGCTTCGCCTTTTAGAAAAGCTATGCCTTTATCTCCGCAAGACGCCGCGATGAAGAGATTTTCATCATTTAATTCGATATCATTCTCTTTTAAAATCTTTTCGAAATGACTCATAGATTTTTGAGGATCGGCGTCGGCAAGTTCAAGCGCGCTTTTTACGGTAGGCTCTAATTTTAATTGTTTACTTGCGAGTTCGACGATTTTAGGATCGGGCGCGACGGGAGTTTTCCCGAAATATCCAAGAACCATTCGCCCATATCCGGGTGCGATCTGTTTCCAGGGACCGAACATCACATTTGCGTAAGCCTGCTGCCAATAAAACTGAGAAACGGGAGTAACGGAAGTTCCGTATCCGCCTTTTTCGACAACTTCCCGCATCGCTTTTATAACTTGCGGAAATTTATCTAAAGAGTTATTATCCCGCATCATTTGCGTATTTGCCGTCAATGCGCCTCCGGGCATTGGAGAAAATGGAATCAAAGGAGAAACCTGAGTAGCTTCGGGGGGTATAAAATAATCGCTTAGGCAATCTTTTAAAACCTCTTCATATTCTAATACCTTTTCTATATCAAGACCGCCTAAATCAAAATTTGAACCTTTTGTAGCGTGAAGAAGCGTTAAAATATCAGGTTGGGAAGTACCTCCGCTTACCGGGCTAGCGGCTAAATCTATGCCGTCAACTCCCGCATCGAGCGCGGCTAGATAACAAGCTACGCTTACGCCGGCCGTCTCGTGAGTATGAAGCCGAACATGCACATCTTCGGGAAGAAGTCTCTTTGCCATTTTAATAGTTTCATAAACTTTATGGGGGCTTGAAGTTCCGCTTGCATCTTTAAAACATACGCTGTCATATTCGATACCTGAGTCTAAAATTTCTCTTAAAACTTTTTCATAAAACGCGACATCATGAGCTCCGCTACATCCGGGAGGAAGATCCATAATAGTAACTACCACTTCATGATTTAATCCGTGTCTTTTTATACACTCTCCGCTGTATTTTAAGTTTTCGACATCATTTAGAGCATCAAAATTTCGAATCGTCGTAGTGCCGTGTTTTTTAAATAATTTCGCATGAAGATCGATAAGTTCGCTGCTACCCGTATCAAGCATCACCGTGTTTACGCCGCGAGCCAGCGTTTGAAGATTCGCTTGAGGTCCTACTATCTCTCTAAATCTATCCATCATGTCAAAAGCGTTTTCATTTAGATAGAAAAATAGACTTTGAAATCTTGCGCCTCCGCCAAACTCAAAATGGCTAATTCCCACATGTTTTGCGGCTTCTAGAGCCGGAAAGAAATCATCCATAAGCACCCGACCTCCGAAAACCGACTGAAAACCGTCTCTAAAGGTCGTATCCATTATATCAATAAGTTTTTTTGCCATGTTTCATTTTATCCTTTTTTATACTCTGTTATCGCCGCTGTTATCGCCGCTATGATCTCTTCATCTTCAGAAGTCTCGGCTTTCGAAGATACGGCTTTTACCGGAGCGACTGATGCGGGTTTTGGAGGGAAATATTTACTTACAAGTTTTGCCTGTAATTTAAGCACATATATCATCAAAAGCAAGAATAAAAAAACCGTAGTCATGCCAAGAAACATAAACTTCAGCCCTTCTATAGCGAAATTCACTTCCATCTAGCCTCCTAATTTAAGGTATTCTTTAATAGTAACACAAGATACTTTAAATGGGGATAAGCAGAAAAAGGAACTACATGTAAAAAGAGGTTTGACTTTTATTTGTAATGGTAATGTTACTTTTTGTTATAGTTTATATATTTAACGATTCTCGATATAATTTTCCAGAAATTTTTGCATGGATTTTCTTTGAAGTTTTTTGGTGTATTCGATTACGCTCAAATTCGCCGAGTCTTTCGCGTTTATATCCGCTCCTTTTTCAAGCAGATATTTTACGATCTCCTCATAACCGTAACATGCCGCTTGCATAAGAGGAGTAAAACCGCTTCCTCTTTTCGTAAAGTTTACATCCATCTCTTTTTTTTCCACAAGATACTTTACAAGAAAAAGATCGCCGCTTACGATCGCTTCATCAAGCAACGATACGCCATGAGCGTCGGTTTTAAAAATATCCGTCGCATTATCAATCAAAAGTTTTATACTTTCATATGAGCATTTATTGTGTATAGCGTAAAAAATAAGCGACTCTTCGTTTTCGTTTAATTCGTTTTCGATAACCTGTTGAGGATCCGCACCGTTAGAAATAGCCTTTTTTATAGCTATATAGTTATCTTCTTTTACCGCTTTAACGATATCGGGTTCATTCATTGTAACTCTTTTTTTAAATATCAAACATTTGGGTTTTGAAGTATAACATAAATAAGAGAGAAATTTCCACTCCGGTGACATCACCGGCGTGAAAAAGTATTTGTAGAATTATTTTAAAGTTTGAATATAATCCGCTACCGCTTTCATATCCGCATCCGAATAAGAAGCGACTTGTCCTTTCATAAGACCGCCCATTCCGTGTAGGTTAAGAGTGCCCGCTTTGTAACCTTTAAGATCTTCAACGATTTTATCCGCGCTCAAACCGGCGATAACGGCAGATTTTCCAAGAGCTTTTTTCTCACCTTTTGCACCATGACATCCCGCGCACTTCTTATAAAGAGCCGCTCCGTCCGCCGCTAAAAAACTCATCGCGCCTAACGCTAAAACTGTTAAAACTACTTTTTTCATATTTTTCTCCTTGTTTATAATTTAAATTTAATTTGTATTGCTAAACTTAGCAAGATGGAACATTTCCACTATCACTTCCGTACTCATAAAAGAAATCAAATAGATCGTCAAGATATTTATCTTTTACATCCTTTACTAAAGGACATATCTTTTTGATTTCATCTTCGAGTTTACCGCTATCTCTTAACTCTTCCCACTCATCCTGAGTATGTTTGGCAGCCATTTTGGCGCCGTTTATGCCACATGGTTTTTTCAGCTTTTTCAGGTAAAGCTTATGACCTTTTGCAGGATCAGCAGACGCTGTTGTCGTGGCAAAACTTATGAGAAACAAGGCGGTCGCTGCAACACCTATAAGTTTTCTCATCCGCTCTCCTTAAATTTTAATTACAACACAATTATAAAATACAAAAGTGAAGTAATCGTGGAAATTATATTGTTTTTTATTTAAATTTTTACTTTAATTTACCAAATATTTTATATTTTTCCCAATATTCGTCAACGGCTTCTTCAAGTTCTTTGTCGGAAAGCGTCGTTGTTGTCTTTAACCCGTATCGCGTAATCTGATCTTTTCTCAATGCGGAAGTAAAATAGTTTGGGTTTTTTAGAAAATCTATTATAGCCGATTTAACCGGCGTCTCACCGCTATATTTTAAAAGATAGCGCATAAAAATTTTTTGCATTCCCAAAGACATCTGTTTATGACATCTCATACAGTTATTTTCATATATGCTCTCTTTTGCGTAACCTTGTATAGATACGCCCAAAAAAAAGAGCAAGAAAATTTTGCTTATTATTTTTTCCAACATACCCTCACTTTTGTTCCCCTATTTACTTTAGAAACAAACTTAATTTTCATACCGTACTCGTCTATGATAGATTTTACTATATTAAGACCTAGACCAAACCCTCCTTCGCTGGCGTTAAATCTAGAATACCTATCAAAAAGCGCATCGATATCTTTTTGAGAAATTCCTATCCCCGTATCTATTATCTCAAAACTGTTTTCATTTAGAGAAACCTTGATATAACCCGCCCGTTTGTTATATTTTATCGCATTTGACAAAAGATTATCTATAACCCTTGTTATTTTCGTTCGGTCGATATATAGAGATACATCTCTCTTCAAATGTAAAACGAATTCAATATTTTTTGATAAAGCCACGACTTTAAAATAGGCTATTCTCTCATTTAAAAGCCGGTATAGATCCACATCTTCGTTTTTTGATACTATTTTATTTCCAAGCGCGGTAAAAGTAAGATCTTTATATATATTTGAAACGGTTCTTGAAGCTATATCTATACGGCGAATCTTTTTAGCGACAAGAGGATCGAGAGTTTTTTGATCGATCATCTCTATATTTGTTAAAATAGCCGTTATCGGGGTATTTAATTCATGTGTCGTATCTTTGATGAAACGATCCAAAAAACAGAGAGTATTTCTCATAGGTCTTAGCATCAATTTAAGAAGATAGTAACCGACAAAAAGAAAGATCAAAAAGAGAATAGAACCGTACACAAGAACTTCCGTTTTTACGAAATTTAGCCATACGCCGTCATCGCTTATCTCGATAACGACATACATAGCCCCGAGATAATACGACTCAAGAAGCCTGATATAGTGAATATTGTCATTTATAAAATATAGTGTTTTATCCAGATTTACGCTATCTTCTTTGAGTGTCGTGAAAATCAACTTCTTCTCACTATCATATATGGCGGATCTAAAATTTTCAAAACGGGGATAAGTTTGTTCTTCGTCAAAATGTTCATGTAGATATCTGAGTTTGGATATCAATAAAAACGAATCCTCCTGCAAGCGGTTCATCTGACTTTCAAGCATCATCTCTTTTTGCAAATTATAATATATAAAAGCCAAAAAGCCCAATATAATAACGGTAAACAGGCTATATAACAACAAAAACGCAAAAAGCGTTTTCCGTTCAGCTCTGCGTAAATTTGTAGCCCTGCTTTTTGATACTGACAATTTTCTCTTTACCCAATATTTTTCTTAGATTTTTTATGTATGTCCTAAGCGACGCTTCAGACGCATTCTCATCATAATCCCATACCGTATCGTAGATTCTCTCATGAGATATGATCTGTTCTCTATTTTGTAAAAAAAGTTTTAGCAACCTTGACTCTTTTTTATTTAAAACCACCTCTTTGTTATCTATATATAAGAGATTGCTTTTTATATCATATTCTATATTTTCATCGATTTTAATCTTTTCGCTGCTAGAGTGAAAAAAATCTCTTTTTAAAATCGTTTCCATTCTAACTAAAAGCTCTTTAAGCGCAAAAGGTTTTCTAATATAATCATCGCAACCGCTTTCATAACCTCTGCTTAAATCATCTATAGAATCGTATGAAGTTATAAAAATAGCCGGTGTGGCGATCTCTCGTTTTCGCACTTCGCTCAAAAGATCGAATCCGTTCATCTGCGGCACCTTTACATCCAGCAATAAAATATCATAACTATTCTCATAGATTTTATCAAGCGCGTCTTCACCGTTTTGGACACATAAAACTTCATAACCCCGCTCTTGAAGATACTCTTCTACCGTTTCGCTAAGCATAAGGTCGTCTTCAAGCAGCAATACTTTTTTTTTCTTCATATATCTTCTCACATAAGTAAACTTGAATATATCCTTCCTTATGATAGCATAAAATTTATTTGGTATAATAGAGCGCTTATTAAAAAATAAAAACGAAAGAACCGAATTTGTACGGAAAAAGAAAAGCTTTCACTCTCTTTGAACTGATGATCGTAGTCGTTATTATCGGAATAGTCTATTCTTTGGTTCTTGGAAAATTTGATACGAAACAGTATCTTAAAATCGCAAAACTAGAGTCGCTTAGAGATATTATGACGACAAAACACAAAGAGGGAACAAGACTTGATCTATATATTTACGATAACTGCAAAAAAAGCGCTCTGTTTATAAACAATGAGCATCAAGAAGAGATGAAGATAGATATAAAACCAAAAATTTTCAACAATATAAAAGTATATAAAAGCGACCGCTTTGGGAATGAAAGAAAGATAGATTTTTCGCCTCTTATCATAGATAACAAACTATATAATGTTTGTTTCAAATATACCGTATTTCCAAATTCAAGCGCTTCAAATTATATTATCGAACAAAATAACCGTTTTTTCGTATTCCCGCCATACTTTGAAGATGTGAATCAAACCGACAATTTAAAAGAGGCGCTTTTAACTTTTACACATAAAGATCAAAAAAGGATCGACAGCTATGAGTAGAGGCGCTTTTACGCTTATTGAAGTGCTTGTTAGCGTAACTATTTTAGCGGTAGTCGCAACCGGTCTTTTTCAAATCTCTCTAAACAGTAAAAACAACTTTGAATTTCTTTATAAAAAAGCCGCTTTTGATCGTAAAAGCTCTATTCCCCTTATGCATAACGATCCAAAATATCACCATAAAGAAAAAGAGTTTTATGAATTTTTGAGAGGTAGTTACGATATAAAAGACGACGAGATAAGACAATATTTAAAAAAAGAGAAAATATCTTACTCTCAGGAAGAATATACGACATTTTCTCCTCTTGGCGACAATATCCAAGATAATACGGATTTTGAACAAAACCAAAATCCTATGGCGCAAAGCATAAGATTGATTTTCGATAAAGTCGCTATTTCAAACAAAAATCAATCTACCTACGCATACAAGATACGGATACAATGAAACAATCAAGAGCGGCATTTACACTTATAGAATTGATAATTTCCGTTTTTCTACTTGGACTTATCGTCTATTTTCTATACTCTAGCGTCGCCAATTTACAAAAATCAAATAAAATCTTTGAAAAAAAGAGCCAAAGCGCCTTTGTAAACCAGAAAATTCTGGCAATGATGCAAAAAGATATATTTTATGCGACAAAACTAACAATAAACGGTCGTCAAAATTCTTTTGTAAATATGCAAAGCGCAAACTCGATTTTCGATATTGATTATCCTTATATAACTTGGCTGTTAAAACCGGATTTGAAAAAACTCGTCCGTTTTGAATCGACACTGCCGTTTAAAGATATGAATGCGAAAAATAGTCCATATTTTCATATGAGCATTATAAACAAGGAGTGTGAAAAATTTAAAATTTATCAATCGAAAGATAAAGAGAATATTTTAATCTATATAAAATTTAAAAATGAAAATCCGCTTGTTTATGAGTTCTTTAAACCTTTAAAAAAAGTAGAATCAAACAAAACGAAAAAAGCGGGATTTTCACTCCCGGTTTCTAACTCTGATCTGTAGCGGTATCCGTAACATCGTTTTTATGAGTAATACTTGGACCAAAAACTTTTTTAATAACGGTCTTAAGACCTTTTTCGTTCTCTTCATACTCCTTTTCGGCTTCTTGCATGGAAAGTTCCCACCCTTGTGCGAACCCTGGTGCTTTTAACATCATCTTCCTAAGAGCCGAATCGTAAATATTTAAAAGTCTCAACTCATTTCGTCCCGGTTTTTGACCAAGTGTCTTAACCGTAACTCTTAGATTTTCATTCTCTTTTTTCAGTTTTTCAAGATCGCCCTCAAGCTTCTTGCTCCCCTCCTGAGTTAGTTTCATCTGTCTTTCGAGATGGCTTTTATAGTCTTTTAGCTCTTTTTTATAATGCCTTACCGTAAAAAAGCTCTTTACCGCCCATAACACGATACCCGCCGCTAAACCGATACCTAAAGATAGATAATCCAAATTCTCCATATTCAACACTCCAATATATGATTTATATGATTATAACATCTTCATGATATGTTTTGAAGAAAACGGGTAAAATAAAATATAAGTTTGGAAAATTGTTTAGTGTGGTAATAAAAAATGGCGCGCCCTGCAGGAGTCGAACCTGCGACCTTTGGTACCGCAAACCAATGCTCTATCCAGCTGAGCTAAGGGCGCAAAATATCGCGAGAGTGATATTATACAAAAGAAACTTAAAAGCTTATTGGTTTTAATCTCAAATTGTATGATTTTAGTATGGTTTAATAAAAATGTAAAATTTTATTTGCTAAAATCCTATCAACATGAAATAATATTTTACTTATTGGAGACTTCATTGCGTATAAAAAGAGTGTTTTTCATTTTTCTATTCTTCTCGATCACCGCTTTTTCCGATACTCTCGTAACCAACGAAAAATGCGGATATGGATTTGACACATATGAAGGAGTTGTAAAACAAACTCCTTTTTCAAAACAAAATTGTGTCACGATTTCTCAAGAAATAGATCAAAAACCAAAAATCATACGAATAAAAAACCTGAAACATCTGTTTAAGCGTTTAAGTATCTTAAAAAATAAACAATTTTTTAATAACTATTTTGTTAAAAAAATTATGGATAACTCCCACATAAACGGTTATACTCTAACTTATATGATTTATCAAAATGTAACGGTTTTCAAGACGATAGTACAAAATAGCATCTTAGATTTAAATCTTACCGACCCGAATTTTATAAATAAATATGGCGACAGCTATATAAAAGAGGTTAAAAGCGGCGGCGAACAGATACTGTTTTTGCATATACTTACCACTTCTTCGCAGGAATATCGAAAAATCAAAGAAACTCTAAAGGAGTCTTTAAAAGATATTGAATTATTTAAAAAAAACATCAAGATCATTTCAAAAAAACAGCATATTGTCGTAAAAGAACTTTTTACGAAATCTCTAGGATTTGTTCCCGCGGACGAACTGACTTCAGCTTTTCTTTCTGTAAAAAACTTTAAAAAAGATATCATAAAAAACGCTATACCGTATAAATACTCGCTTAAAAAATATGAGGATTTAAATACGACGCTTATTGAAAAGAAGAAACAAAAATTGAAAAGCGCTATAGATAGATTTCTTTCAATCAGATATAATCTAAACGATTATAACTATTACAGACACAATCTGAATCTTTTTTTGCCGATCGACGCAAATACTTCTAGAGATATTCGTAAAAAGTATGAACTGAATAAAGACAAAATAAGAAATCTTTTACAAAATCAAGCTTTAGATATCGATTTGCAAATCAAATCAAATCAAATCAAACTCCCAATGAGATATAAAGCTTCTCATATGCAGCAGACGATTATGATAAAACCCCAATCTATAACTATACTTTCAAAACGGACTATGCCCAAAATAGATCCGAAAAAGAGTATAAAAATGGATCTTCAAAGCAAATTAGACATACAAAATCATGGTCAGCTGCTTAGAATTAAAAATACTCTTACATATGAAATCGACAATAAAAAATATACGAAAACCGATATAAGATTACTTTTTGATACATATGTCAATTTTTCCGGATTGAGATTCAAATCTATTTTAAACGACTACGGAACGGCTGCACTCTCACTTACGCTTAACAAATATGAACAATTTATCGATACTGAAGGTGCGGGAATAATTGACAAAGCCGAATGCGGATATAAAATAACCAAGGATCATAAGCTTGAAATATCATGCAAAGATATATTATACAAACCTATAAAAATAAAATTTGCTCATGAAGAGGATATTTAAATATCATTTAAATCTATACCCGCCATATAAAGCGCCTCTTTGATCTGGTATTCATTAAAAACATAAATTTTATTTTTTTCCAGCAGCTGAGTAGTGATACCTTTACCGTTTTTTAAAGTATTTGTAAATGTACCATCGTAAATCAGGTTATTTGAGCATGATGGACTTTTTGATTTTAATATCGCCACATTTATCCGATGCTCGATGCAATATTTTAGAGCTATATTCGCACCCTTTATAAAATAAGGCGTTACATTTTTACCCTCTTTGTTTATAATGTCTGTTCGATCAACGGAAATTTCGCTCGCGGCTCTTGGAACGGCAAGTCCGCCGACTACCTCTGGGCATATTGAAACTACAAAGCCTTTTTCATACAATCTAAAAAGCGTCTCATTTTTATATTTTATTTTACCGTCATATCTTACTTGTTCCCCAAGTAAACAACCGCTTACCAATATTTTTATTTTCATCCTAAAATTCTTAAACTATTTTTTTATATGCCGATATCATAGTATATCAATCTAAAAGGTAGCATATGAAACATAAAAAACTAACTAAAAACGATGCGCCGAAAAATATTACCGACAATGAAAAAGTCTTATCGGAAAACGATTTTATAGTATCAAAGACTGATCCAAAAGGGGTAATAACTTACGGTAACCGCATATTCATAGACATCAGCGGCTATAAAAAAAATGAAATCATAGGGGCAAATCACAATTTGATAAGACATCCTTTTATGCCCAAAATTGCTTTTAAAATGGTTTGGGAGTTAATTTCACAAAAAAAAGAGTTTTTCGGTTTTGTTAAAAATCTTTCCAAAGATGGAGGTTTTTATTGGGTCTTTGCTTACATAACCGCCGACCTGGATGCAAAAGGAAACATTTTAGGATATACATCCGTCAGAAGAAAAGCTCCAACTCACGCAATAGAAGAAATCATATCTCTATATAAACTATTAAACGATGCCGAGAACCGCGGTGGAATAAACGCATCACAGATACTATTAAACGAATATTTGAATGATAATAAAACAACATACGAAAAATTCGTTCATCAACTTCAAACGGGAGCTTTCGCATGAATTTAAATCTTAAAAATATAAATTTTTTACTTTTATTTGCAACCACGATCATAGTATCTTTGTATCTTATATTCAAAGGAGACTATCTAGTAGGATCCGGAGGAATTATTTTGGCGATAATAAGCTCTTTATTTCCACAAAAAAGAGATATCTCAAATAACGAACAAATTCTAAAACAGATATACGATGTTGTTACAAAAGCCGCAAATGGAAATCTATCTAATCGCATCTCTGTCACGGACGATAAAACAATTGCGGAAAAAACCGCCTGGGCAATAAACGATATGTTAGATCAAACTGAAGTTTTGCTTAGAGAAACAAGAAATACGATAAAAGAGATAAATCAAGGAAAGCTTTACAGAAGTACTTTCCCACAGGGACTTCATAATGAATTTAACATAACCGCTCGCGCGATAGAACAGGCGGTAAATATTATGAGACATAATGTAAAAGACCAAATAAGAGGCAGCCTTACTTCAAAATTCAGCAGAATAGGAAATGGAATAAAAGGCGGACTGGATGTCATTACAACAGATTTAAAATCAACAAATGTAGTATCTGACGAGATTTCAAATGAATTACAAAAAGTCTCTGAAAATTCGCAAGAAACTTCAACCGAAATCAAAAAAGTAATCAACGAACTTGATAATTTAAACAATATGATATCAGATAGTAAAGTTTCTATCCAATCTTTGAATGAAAATGTAGGAACTATAACATCGGTTGTAAATTTGATTAAAGATATAGCGGATCAAACAAATCTTTTAGCTTTAAATGCGGCAATAGAAGCGGCTCGTGCGGGCGAACATGGTCGCGGTTTTGCCGTTGTAGCCGATGAAGTAAGAAAACTGGCCGAAAACACTCAAAAAGCGACATCTGAAATTTCCCTAACTATTCAAACACTACAACAACAAGCGAGTGAAATACAAACAAATTCACAGCAGATGAATGATCTTTCGACGAATGTTCAAAATACGATAAACAGCTTCGATACGACTATAGAATCGCTAGATCGTAAAATAACAAAAACAAATGAAAAAGCTAGATATAGCTACTATAAGCTTTTGACAACACTCCTTAAAATCGATCATATCTATTTTAAAAATAGAGCATATTCGAGTGTTGCGAACGCAAATGTAAATCCTGCTGAATTTGCTGATGAGAATAAATGCAATTTTGGAAAATGGCTAAATAGCGAAGGGAAAAAGCTGTTTGGTAATTCTCAATATTATTCAAAAATAATAACACACCACACACAATTACATAAATTGGTGGCAACAAATGTCAACTGCGTCCAAGACGGACAATGTTTGGCGAATAAAGCAAATCATGAAAAGATCATAAGAGTATTTCAAGAGGCGGAAGAGCACAGTAGTAAACTTTTTGATAACATAGATCTAATGG